>JBDTVX010000286.1:0-7897 GCA_040007015.1 Ferruginibacter sp.
TAATACCAGTAAGTGTAGTTAAATTGGTTACTGTTGGATTTGCACTTGCACAAAAAATCTGTGGTGTTGTTGCTGTCGGTGTAACCGGGTTAGTTATAGTTATTGCTGGTGAAGTATAAGCACTATTTCCGGGTCCGCAAGTTCCTCCGTTACCGCCAAACCAGCAATCCCCTTCTCTAACAACATCAAAAGTAAGATGGTTAATACCAACTATTTGAGATCCGGGAACAGAAGGAAAAGTATAGGTGACAGTCGCGCCAGGTGCCACTGCACCTGCAGGGATGCCGGCTTGCACTGATATACGGGGTATATTGGTTGGCGCACCTCCGTAATCAACATCTTCATCCCACTTTAATCCAATATTCATACCCGACCCTGCATTGGTCCATGAAGCAGTGCCTATATTTTTTACAGTTACTGTTACATTGCGCTGTTCTCCTACACACCATGCAGCAGAACCGGTAGACATAGAGATAAACTGGCTTTTATATGCTACAGTGGGCTTAAATGTAAAAACTCTCCTGGAACCATTTGCTGCACTATTCAGACCTGCAATGTTTCCGGTAGCTGAATTAGTATTTGTAATGGGTGCTGCCGAGGTAGTAGTTGCGTATGTTGACTGGTTAACGCTAAATTCATTATTAACTCCCGTCGTATTAGAAAATCCGATCGCTGCTATTCTTGAGTTTGCACTGGTTAAGCCATTAACTTTCATACCGCCATACACAAATTCAATGATATTCGTTTGTTCGTATAGCCTTGCCTGAAAGGTTCCATCTACAGTAGAACTATTATAGTTGATCTTCATATTCAAGAACTCGATCACCAAAGTTCTGTTTGGATAAGCTCCAATTAATTTATAATGGACTTTCCCTGTAGATGAGGTGCCTAAATCCTGAAGATACGGTGCAATAATGGGAGCAGCTGCAAAGGGAAAAGTATTGCCATAAATATTGTTCGTCATTATAGTAGCTCCTAACCTGATTCCACCATTTGATGATGCGGAGAACTGCGTGTATACAGTGCTCATAAAAGTAAAATTAAAACCTTTTGCTGGTGCCGTTGCAGAAGAAGCATCATCCTGACTTGCACCAACCAATTGCGTGGTACCGGTAGTCATATCAATTACATTACCTATTATATCTGCTGCAAGCGAACCCGTACCCACCGTAGAAAATGTATATAAATTCGCGGTTTGAGCAATTGTTTTCTGACTTAAAGCAAAAGCAAATAAAATCAAAAATGGAAAAGCCAAACGACTCAATCCATTTTTAGATTTTGCTGAGCTGTCTTTTTGGAAGGTAGGTTTGAAAGCAGTAAAAAGATTCGTTAAGCCAAAAAAGCTTGTTCCGAAATTGGCAAGGTAAATTTTCCTCATAAAAAATAATTAATAATGTGGTAGTAACAAAAGGTTTAAGCTAAAAGCGCGATCTTTTTGAGGAAAATAGAGTTAAGAAATGAGCATAGTTATCCTATGTCATCTTTTTACAGAAAACAGGACATTACTTTCAAATCTTAAAGGACTTAAAAAAGCGATTTTTTACAATCAGAACCTGGATAAGTACTGGAGATAAATCTTTACAAATTATTATACGGTCGGCTTACACGGAAGGAATTGGGGTTACAAGAGGGCAAAAAGTTTAGAAAAATTAATGGTAAGGTATTAATCTTGCTGGAAATATACAAATAGATAAATAATTGTATTCGAAGGAATTGGGAATGGTATTATTCGTCAAATATATCGTAATAATTTACATTAACAATTTTATTTTATTTTTTTTAAACCTAATAGTAAAATTACCGTCGGAAAAACTCCTTTCCTATAGACCAATCCGTAGTTTTCCTATGTAACCGGAGCAAGCTGGCCGCCTGAGCATTTTATTAAGACGATGTGAATAACTACAAAAAACAAATTTATTTGGATCTTATCTGTGAGTTAAAAAGTACGAATTTGATTTTTTTCTTGAATAATCGTGCTCTATTTGACAATTACCTTCACCGTCGTAATTTTTTTATCGGGGGCCATCACCCTCAATTGATAAATTCCGGAAACGAGTTTATGATCCGGTGCAATTGCTTCAACTGTTGTGCCGGTTAAATGTGTTATTATTTTACTTAAAACGGTTTGGCCAAGGTTATTGACCAGCTTAGCATTGTAAATTCCGGCAGCCATATTTTTAAATTCCACACCAATGATTCCATCCTTAACGGGGTTAGGATAGATACTGATACCTGCCTGGACTTCTGGCATATTAACTTTTACAATGTGGCTGTATCCTATTTTATTATTGAGATCGATAGTGCGGATGCGGTAATAATTACTTCCGGTAACAACGTTTCGATCTAACCAGTGATAAGAGGTACTGCTGTGGTTTTCGCCGGTAGCTATCGTGGTATTTACTTTACTAAAATTTACCCCATCCATACATTTCTCTACTTCATACTTATTAGTATTCATTTCATTTTCCACGGTCCATTCCACTGCTATGTTGCGGCCCTGCCGCCATGCTTTTATGCTGGTAAATCTTACGGATACAGGGCCGCCATCCGCTAATTTAAATATCACCCGAAAACGGTCTCGGGCAGCGCTTGCTGCATCACTGCTGATATTGAAATTAACGGTTGTAATACCGGGAAGATTTACTATAACAGGAATATTGGTATAACTATCTTCCAACCAGGCAGCCAAACCGGGAGCGGCAATATCCCCTTCCACCCTGAATTCCATTTGATAACTGCGTTGGGTCGTCCTCGTTAGTCTATAAAACAAGGTATCGTTTTCTTTAAATACCGGTCTTTTTTCAACTGCCAATGCCGTCCCGTCCCGCATTATTGCCAGGTTTTCGGCAACATTCTCAAATTTCAATGCATCCTCAATATCTATCCCATCATTATAATTATTATCCAACTGGACATTTACTCCATCCGCAAGTGAAGTAACGATATCATCCCGTTTATTCAAAACTGTTTTAAATGACCTGGATAGATCCCCTGCTGGGCGGAACAAATTTAAATTATTACTGTCTACACTTTTATTGTATTCGTTAAAAACCAGGTCGGCAGGGGCGGCAATATTACCAGGCTGCACAAAGAATGCCTGCCCCGATTGAATAAAATTGTTTTGTGTTGAAGGAACATTCTTAGGCACAAATATACCTGATCCCCCATCCTCCATTATCACAAATACCCCTACCCCATTCAACGTGGGATCATAGGCGATAAATCTATTTGGATACACATTGTTTTTCGTTACCAGGTTAAAATCTACAGGGCAGGGATAGGGATTGCCGACCAGTGTAAAAGAGTTTAAAGAATCTATATTAACGTGAAAAGTTTGCCTGCCTGTTTGCAATTTACCCCTGCCGGTTAACGTGGTTACATTCGTGTTGGGAACGATGGTGTTGTTGGGTGCACGGTTTCTATCTCCCCTTACAAAAGCAAAATAGCCAATGTTTGCGCTCGTATCGGTAAGGTTACCGGAAACAGGGCTATCTTTTGTTTTTCCGATCCCGCTATAATTATTATTTGCAAAACGTTTAAACGAATAGTTGTTCTGATCACTCCAATCCAAACCATCGGCGCCTGGCGTTGGTCTGGATGCCCCGGGCCCCGTAACAAACATACCCTTACCTGGTTCGTATACACCACCATTTTGCCAGGTATCAAAAATGGAAGTTGCTGCCGTTCCTTTTGAAGTTAAAGGTAGAGTTATCATACGCCAGGCCCTTAGCGCTTTATAAAAACGTTCCACTAAAAACCTGCCTGTGCCCGTATAGTTGATTGTAACGGCAGTCGCAAGGGTGGCTACTTTGGCAGTTTTTGAAGCAGTGGATTTTAAAGTTAAATCATAATTTCCCAAATCCAGGATGGTAACGGGATTGAAACCAGGATTGCCAATCCGGATAGAATCTAAAATGTCAGCATTTCCTATCAAAGTTTTTGTGCCGGCATTATCAAGAAGGAGATTATTATATGCCAATCCTGCGAATGATTGCGAACCGCCATTCATTAAAACCGTACCGCCATTTGCTTCAAAGGCACTGGCGCCGGATTTTACTAAATTTCCCAGTACCGTTAAAGTGGCAGCAGGCGCAGTTTTGATGCCACTACCCGATAATATAAGATTGCCATATTCAATGCCATTATCGTTGCTGATCTGCTGGTCGCCTGCTTTTGTATAATTAACGGTGCTTCCGGTACCCAACACAATATTGGTAATATTCGAATGAACAGACGAATTATCAGTAAATGTGGAGGAAAAGCCATTAAAACCCTTGCTATTGCCACAGAGAAAAGTTCCATTATTTTCAACGATAACGGATTGGCCGCTTGTTGCTGCGGCTGCGGTAATTGTTCTGTTACCCATCTCAAAAATGCCGCCGGATTTTACCGTAAAGATCCCATTCATATTTAAAGTGATATCCGGAAGACTATTACCAACTTTATTGCCGGTGACTTCAATTTGATTGTAGTGTATATCAGCACTTGCTCCATTTTTGCCCTTGATGGTTTCATTCCCCACCGTTCCGGAATTATAAAATTCAATTACACTATTCCCGGTAAGGTTATAAGTACCATCAATTTCGGGTTTGGTACCGGTACCACTTAATCGAAATCTTCCGTTAGTCATGGTTAGGCTTGTACCTGCACTACCGAAAGTATTGTCGGCAATATCTAAAGTAGTTGCGTCTGGTATAGTGACAGTACCATTGATGGGAGTAATAGGACTTGCGCTGAAATGTGTTTTAATTCCGCCACCGGTAAACCGTAAATTTTGATAGTCGGTCCGGATGCTGATACTTTGACTCCCCGCTCTTCCATACTCTATAGTAGAGCCTGGGTTAAGTATGGGAACGATGCCAGGGATGGAAGTATTCACTCCCGAAAAGCCCTGAAGGTCCCTGGTAATAAACGTGCCGTTTATATTTATAAAAGGCGCGCCACTACCCGTAACCTGGCTTTCCCCTCCATTATCAAAAGTGGCGCCACCCGCAACAGACAAGGTACCGGAAAGGGCAAAATCTTCGGTTCCATTTAGGGCAAGTGTTCTTGTTCCGGCTACAGTTACATTTCTTAATCCGATGTTTACGTTCGTTGGAGTGGGTAGTATAACTGGTCCGCCTGTAGTACCTCTAACGATAAGGTCGGTTGTGGAATTATTTATGCCGGTACCCGAAATAAAACCACCGCTACTGATTAAAGATGCCCCATTTAGATCAAGCAATACCCCTGCGCCGATTATAAACGTGCCGGTTGTAAGTACCAGGCTGCCCGTGATGATTCTACTTGTTAATGCTGTTGGTAATATAAGGCCAACGGAATTATTACAATCTACATTCACCGGCCCACTTAAAGCAGGCCATTCCGTTGCGGTGGCAATCTTTGTTGTTGTTCCGGAATATTTAAGTGTAGCAGAAGTACCATAAACAATTTTACCCGTACCAATAAGCATGATGCCTGCAGGTTGAAAATAATCGAAAATGCCGTTGATAGTAAGTGTTACACCATTATCTACTGCCAGGTTTCCGTTTACCAGACTAAGGTTATTTAATGTTTGATCAGTGCTGATTTGCAGGGTTCCGTCATTCACCATTAGATTATTGGTAATGGGTAATGTGTTGCCCCCTGTTTTATTCAATTGTAATATACCCAATCCGGATTTTATAAGATCACCTGAACCAGAAACCGCCTTCTGTAGTGAAATAATAAAAGTATTGGCCACATCAAAAGTTCCGCCAGTTCCATTAATAGTTATACCCCTGTTACTGTTAAAAGAAATATTGCCTGCATTTGTTTGAATACCTCCTCCATCCAGGGTTACTTGGCTGGCAATATAACTAGCTGGATTCGTACCAAAAGCAGCTTCATCAGCCACATTGATAAAGCCAGTATTTATTGTGGTTTTTCCTGTGTATGTATTACCAGTGTTTAATAAAGTAAGTACTCCCATTCCACTACCCCCTTTGGTAAGCGGGCAGCTACCCGACAAGATGCTTACAATAGTCACACCACCTGTTGCATCCGTATTTATTATGTTATCTGTGATGTTATTGAGAACTACTCCCATTGTACCAGCCTGCAATGTCAAAAGACCTGTACCATTATTCCTAACAATAACATTTGCAACACTATTTACGGTTGCGCCATACAATCTCAGAACGCCGGGAGTAGCGCTGCTGTTTCCGATGATGATTGCCGTAGTCCTGGTATTATCAATAGAAACAGCTCCAAGATTTAAACTGGCCGTTCCCATATTAATACCAACTGTCATTGCGGTAAATGCACTTGAAAAAGTTGCAATGTTGGCATTGGAAGCAGCGGCACCCTGAACGCCGGCATAAGAACCTCCGGCCCAGTTTCCACCTGTGTACCATGCAGAATTTCCATTGGCGCCCCAGGTTGCATTTACGTTTTGTGCATACGCTTTCACTACTAATCCCGCCAGCCCAACTGCAGGCAATATTGTTTTCAAAATTCCGAAAAATAAAGCCTTAACAGTTTTTGAACCAGAATAAATAATGATCTTATCAATGAAAAAAAATGCAACTGTAAAAAGTTGGTTGTTTTTATTACGCGCGCTTGAGAAAACGGCCGGTGAAAAAAAACAATGTACCAACAAAGGGAGTTTCCAAATTTCCTTCATACGTTATATTTATAATTCAGTGTGCACGGTTACACAAATTATCCTAAAGCAATAAAATTAAAGTTGGCAATATTTGAATTGAAAAGTAATCTTCAATGATATTACTTAACAGATAACAGGCTATAATTAAAGGCAGTAACAGAAGGATGTATTAATCATAAAATTAAATAGATTGTTTAAAATATTAATTTTCATTATTCACATATTTCGCCAATATCACTCGTAAAATGTGGATTGGTCAAATTGGTCTTTTGAATCTTATACCAATAGAGAAATTAAAAAAACTTCCCTACTTTGTTTATAAAAACATGACAAAGAAATATTTAACCGAACTGACTTATAAGATTGTTGGAGCGGCTATTGAAGTGCATAAAATATTAGGACCCGGCTTGATGGAAAGTGTTTACCACAAATGCCTTGCACATGAATTCTCATTACGGAATATAGCGTACTGTTGTGAATTGTATGTTCCCGTGTATTATAAAGATATTGAAGTAGATACCCATTTTCGCTGCGATTTCCTGGTGGAAGATGCGATAATAGCAGAACTAAAAGCAGCAGATGCAGTGTTGCCGATTCACGAGGCCTTTTTAATAACTTACATGAAACTGCTCGAAAAACCAAAGGGTATAATGATCAATTTCAATTGTGTCAACATCTTTAAAGAAGGACAAAAAACTTATGTAAACGAATTTTACAGAAATTTACCTGAGCAATAACCACTAATTTTATGTTATCCACATGGATACACGGAAAAAACAAGTGCTGTACATAAAGCACATAGAAAAAACATGCGGTGTAAAAAAAATAAAACTATGTTACCTATGTTCCTATGTTGTCAAACCAAATCTCTGATGCTAATGTTATAAAAAAAAATGGATTCTCTTACACATATAGCCCTGGGTGCCTGCATGGGGGAAGCCTTTGCCGGAAAAACAGTAGGAAGAAAAGCGATGCTATGGGGTGCCCTTGCACAAAGTATTCCCGATATTGATTTCCTGGCTTCTCTCTGGATGAATACCACCGGTAGTTTAATGGCCCATCGTGGATTTACCCATTCCATTTTATTCTGTATCATCATCGCTCCCCTGTTCAGTTTTTTAGCGGAACGGTGGCACAGACCGCATAATATTTCATTTAAGAAATGGCTGCTGTTTTTCGGATCAGTAATTTTTGTTCACCTGTTTATAGATGCCTTTAATAATTATGGTGTGGGATGGTTCGAGCCCTTTAGTCATTACCGGATTTCATTCA
>JBDTVX010000287.1:0-7847 GCA_040007015.1 Ferruginibacter sp.
CATGGATACATACTGCAAGATCCTTGGTCATTTTACCGCTTTCCACTGTTTCAATACAAACTGCTTCCAGTGCCAGGCAAAAGTCGATCAATGCCTGGTTGCCGTCTAATTTCCCCCTGAATGCCAGGCCCCTTGTCCAAGCGAAAATAGACGCGATCGGGTTGGTAGAAGTTGGTTTTCCTGCCTGGTGATCCCTGTAGTGACGCGTTACTGTGCCGTGTGCCGCTTCTGCTTCCATGGTGCTCCCGTCTGGCGTTATTAATACCGAAGTCATCAGTCCCAGGCTGCCAAAACCCTGCGCCACCGTATCACTTTGCACATCACCATCATAATTTTTACAGGCCCATACAAAATTGCCATGCCATTTCAGCGCGCTTGCTACCATGTCATCAATTAAACGGTGCTCGTATGTGATACCTGCTGCATCAAATTGTGCTTTAAATTCAGCCTGGAAAATATCTTCAAAAATATCTTTAAAACGTCCGTCGTATTTTTTAAGGATGGTGTTTTTTGTAGAAAGGTATAAGGGCCATTTTTTACTCAGGGCCATATTAAAACAACTTCTTGCAAACCCCATGATGCTTTCATCCGTATTGTACATGCTCAGGGCAACGCCATCCCCCCTGAAGTTGTAAACCTCAAATATTTGCGGCTCGCCTCCGCCTTCCGGTGCAAAGGTCATGGTTAATTTTCCTTTCCCTTTGATAACGGTGTCGGTTGCACGATATTGATCGCCAAATGCATGGCGGCCTACAATGATCGGAGCGGTCCAGTTGGTTACCAGGCGCGGTACGTTCTGCATTACGATGGGCTCGCGAAAGACGGTGCCATCCAGTATATTGCGGATCGTCCCATTGGGGCTCTTCCACATCTGCTTCAGCTTAAATTCCTTTACCCTCGATTCATCCGGGGTAATGGTGGCGCACTTGATGCCAACACCATACTCTTTGATCGCGTTGGCTGCATCAATCGTTACCTGGTCGTTGGTTTCATCCCGGTACTCCATTCCCAGGTCGTAATATTTAATATCCAGTTCCAGGTAAGGAACGATCAGCTTGTCTTTAATAAATTTCCAGATGATCCTGGTCATCTCATCGCCGTCTAATTCTACTACGGGATTTGCTACTTTAATTTTTGCCATCAAATGTTTGTTTGTTTGAAATTGTTGCTAATGTTTTTGAAAATTCTGTTTTATCGAAAATTGCTTTTACAGGTATCTTAAATCCCCTGACTACCTTGCTGCTGATTTCCCCCTGGATTAATTTTTCTTCCAGTTCATATTTTTTATTGACCAATGAATATTTCTCGATTGTTTTATGTTTTGGGTCAATGATCCAGCATTCCTTTGCGCCGTGCAAGGCATAGTCTTCCATTTTTATGCCCCTGTCTATTTTTTCTGTGCTCCTGCTGATTACTTCTGCAATAAAATCCGGTGCAGGAAATAATTTCTGTCCTTCTTTAAATTTTTTTGCCTTGGCAGCGCTAAAAAAACAGATATCTGGTTCGTAATTATTCCGGGTAAGAGCGATCATTAGTTTTTCATGAGTCACCCTGCCCAATTTATTTACAACTGTATAAATATGCATTAATGAAGCAAGGTCGAATGAAGTGCCTTCATGCTCATCAGACACCGGGGATTGAATAATCACTTCACCATTTATGAATTCAGCCTTCATGTCCTCGGTTACGAAATCATAGAAATCCTTTCGTTTCTGTTGTTCTTCTTTAATATAATCTCTAAGCTTAATAAAATGCTCCTGTAATTTAGGAGATTGTATCAGCGGTGTCAAGATGTCAATCATCATTTTAAAAATTGTAAAAACTCAAATTTACAAAAAACGGTTGCAAGCTTTATAAATTCTTTATTAATTCATCTCCAAACTCACTTGTCTTCAATAATGTGCCTTCTTTCATCAAATTGTAAAAATCGATCGTCACCATTTTATTGCGGATTGTTTTGCCTACCGAGTTAGTAATTAATTCCGCGGCATCCCGCCAGCCCATATATTCCAGCATCATCACACCGCTTAAAATAACAGAGGACGGGTTCATGGTATTGGTATTGGCGAATCTTGGCGCCGTTCCATGCGTAGCTTCAAATACAGCATGACCCGTTAAGTAATTGATATTGGCCCCCGGTGCAATTCCGATGCCTCCTACCTGTGCCGCTAACGCATCACTGATATAATCTCCGTTTAAATTTAGTGTAGCAATAACCGAGTAGTCTTGCGGCGCCAACAAAGCCTGTTGCAAAAAATTATCTGCGATCGCATCTTTAATAATTACTTTACCACCAATGGCGCATATTTTCATCTCTTCATTGGCAACTGCTTCACCACTTTCTTTTTTGGTGCGTTCCCATTGGTTCCAGGTATATACTTCACCTGCAAATTCTCTTTCTGCCAATGCGTATCCCCAGTTTTTAAAAGCGCCTTCTGTAAACTTCATGATATTGCCTTTATGCACGATTGTGACTGAGGGAAGTTTATGTTCAATCGCATGTTTTATGGCAGAGCGTATGAGGCGTTCGCTTCCTTCTTTGCTGACGGGTTTAATTCCCAGTGAAGTAGTTTCAGGGAAACGTATATTTTTTACCCCCATTTCGGTGATCAAAAAATCAAGCAGTTTTTTAGCTTCCGGTGTACCGGTCATGTATTCAATACCGGCATAAATATCTTCTGTATTTTCCCTGAAGATCACCATACTCACTTTTTCCGGCTGCCACATCGGCGAGGGGGTGCCTTCAAAATATTTTACCGGGCGCAGGCAAACATACAGATCCAGTTCCTGTCGTAACGCTACATTCAGGCTCCTCATGCCGCCACCAACCGGTGTTGTAAGCGGGCCCTTGATCGATAGTAAATATTCTTTAAAAGCGTCCATTGTTGCTTCGGGCATCCAGCTTCCCGTTGCATTGAACGCTTTTTCGCCCGCTAAAACCTCTTTCCACTCAATCTTTTTTTCTCCATTGTATGCCTTTGCAACTGCGGCATCAAAAACACGTACAGCTGCGGCCCAGATATCCGGGCCAATGCCATCGCCTTCAATAAAAGGGATCGTAGGGTTGTTGGGAACTGCCAGTTTTCCATCTGAACCCATGGTAATTTTTTCTGCCATACAAAAAGATTGATGCGGTTGAATGATTAAAATACAAAAATAAGTGATGTGTAAATTGTAAAAATAAAAAATGCATGCTGGTTTGAGAAGTACTCATTAAAATGTTCATGTAAGTTCAATGCTGCAATTCACCCACTCTCCGTCAAACTTGACGGTTTCAAATTTTTTATAAAAATTGATCGCCGGCTCATTCCAATCCAATACCTGCCAGGCAATACCACTGTAATTTTTTTCTTTGGCTACTTCTATCAGCTTGTCAAATAATAACTTTCCTGCTCCCAGTCCTCTTAATTTTTCCGTTACCAGCAGATCTTCCAAATACATTCTTTGTCCCTTCCAGGTACTATACCGGGTATAATAAAGCGCAAAACCCTCTACCGCTCCATCGATCTCCGCAACAAAGGCCCACCAAACGGGCCTTTCCCCAAAACCACTTTCCACAAAATGATCAATGCCCACCGTTATTTCCTGCGGCGCTTTTTCATATATGGCCAATTCCTCTACCAGTTCCATCATGCGATGGCAATCTTCTTTTACAGCTTTTCGGATAGTAATATACATATAACTATTTTCTAATGACGGTTATTTGAAATTTTGCAAAATTCGCATATTCAGTTCATATTTTTATTACTTTTTTGGTATTAAAAATATGGATTCTTTTGTCCTCCTTCTAACTTAGTTTAACTTGCACCCATGCAGCAGTATCTTCCTCTTCTCAGGCATATTATTGACACCGGAAATGATAAAAGCGACCGCACAGGTACCGGCACCCGCAGCGTATTTGGTTACCAGTTACGTTTCGATCTCAGCAAAGGCTTTCCATTGGTAACAACTAAAAAATGCCATATTAAAAGTATCATTTACGAATTGCTCTGGTTTTTAAATGGCGATACCAATATCGGATACCTCAAAGAACACAATGTGAAGATATGGGACGAATGGGCCGATGAGAACGGCGACCTCGGCCCCGTGTATGGCAAGCAATGGCGCAGTTGGGAAGGTGCCGATGGGGTAGAAGTGGACCAGGTGAAAGAGTTGATACACCAGCTAAAAACAAATCCTGACAGCAGGAGAATGATCATCAGCGCATGGAACGTGGCAGATCTGCCAAAGATGAAACTGATGCCCTGTCATTGCCTCTTCCAGTTTTATACGGCCCCCTCCGCTTTACCGGGGGGACCGCGAAAATTAAGCTGCCAGTTGTACCAGCGTTCGGCGGATGTTTTCCTGGGAGTCCCTTTCAACATTGCATCCTATGCGTTGCTTACAATAATGATTGCACAATCATGCGGCATGGAACCGGGAGAGTTCATCCACTCATTCGGGGATGTTCATTTGTACAACAATCATTTTGAGCAGGCTAACCTCCAGTTAAGCAGAACGCCATTTCCTTTGCCACTGATGAAAATCAATCCCGCGGTAAAAGATATATTTGATTTTAAATACGAGGATTTTGAATTGGTAAATTACCAGTCTCATCCTGCTATTAAAGCACCCGTGGCGGTTTAAAGCCTCTTCAATTTGGCTGGCATACGGAGAGAGTTTGGAAAATAAGAATGGGTATAAAATTTATTTTACATTGAGTTAACAACCAAATACAAATTACAGGATTAAAGATAACTGATGCTACAATGATTGAAACCGCCGATATAAAACCTACTAAAATCCTTCCTTTGGAAGGTGGGAAAGCTATTGCCCTTGTAGTTGCAGCTTCCACCAACAATGTGATCGGTAAAAACAACCAGTTGGTTTGGCACTTACCCAATGATCTTAAATTTTTTAAGAATACTACCTGGGGTTTCCCGGTGATCATGGGCCGTAAAACATTTGAGGCTGTAAACAAACCCATGCCTGGAAGAACGAATATTGTGATCAGCCGGCAGCCCGGTTGGAAGGCGGATGGTGCCACCACTGCGTCGGACCTGGAAGATGCCGTTCAAAAGGCCTGCGAAACAAATGCCAAACAAATATTTATAATCGGCGGCGGTGAAATCTACAAACAGTCGATGTACATCGCGGATACTATTTTTATAACAAGGGTACAAGCAGTTTTGGATGGGGATGCTTTTTTCCCGGTAATTGATGAAAGCGAATGGAAATTAATTTCCAACGAAGATTTTCCCGTGGATAAAAAACATGCGTATGCCTATTCATTCCAGGTATGGAAGAAAAAACAGATTCCAGTCTAAAGAATTTTTAATTATTAATTCTTCATTTTTAATTTTTTGTACACCCATTTTCAACTGGCAAAAAAATACCTGCATTATTTCTTTACCGCTTCCAACGGAAAGGGCCATGGGGTGCATTCCCCCTTTGTATTTGATTTCATTAAAAATGTATTGAACAATAAAAAGCAACATGATTGTTATACTGAAATTGAAACCCAAAGAAAAAAACTGGAAGCAAATAATGGGCTGATTGAAGTGGAAGATTTTGGAGCAGGCTCTACGGTGATCCCGACAAACAGCCGGGTCATAAGAGACATCGCCAACTCCTCATTGAAACCAAAAAAATATGCACAGTTATTATTCCGGATGGTTCAGTATTACCAACCCGTAACCATTGTAGAATTAGGGACATCGTTTGGTATCACCAGTTCCTATCTTTCCATGGGAAATAAAAATGCAAAATTGTATACCTGCGAGGGAGCCGGCAATATAGCCGCCATCGCGGCCGAAACCTTCAGTTCATTGCAAATAAAAAATATTGAAATGATACAGGGCGATTTTGCCATAACGCTGCCCCTCCTTTTTTCAAAAATTAAACAGGTGGATTTTGCTTTTATAGATGGCAACCACCGTAAAGATCCTACTTTACAATATTACCGGCAACTACTAGATCATTCAACGGCTTTAACCATTATTGTGTTCGACGACATACACTGGAGCGCTGAAATGGAAGCCGCATGGTCCATTATTCAGCAACATCCTGCAGTTACTCTCACGATCGATCTTTTTTTCATAGGAATTGTTTTTATCAGCCCCGATTTTAAAGTTAAGCAACACTTTACCATACGATTTTAATTTTAATTACCTTTGCGTCAATTATTTCTTATGACAATCGGTGTTTTAAAAGAACCATCTCCTGAAACCAGAGTATCCATCCTGCCTGAGCATGTAGTTATCCTTAAAAAATGGAACGTTGATGTAATTGTGGAAAATAGTGCCGGCTCAACCGCATTTGCCAATAATGAAAAGTATGTGGAAGCGGGTGCAAAAATAGCCGGGCGCGATGAAGTGCTGAAGTCTGCGGATATTGTTCTTTCGATCAATGAGCCGCCACAAACGGAGATCGGACTGCTGCGGTCTAAAATAATATTGGGTGTTTACCAGCCACTGTTTAATGAGAACCTGGTAAAGGATTGCGTGGCGAACGGCGTAACTGTTTTTAGCATCGATATGATCCCGCGTACCACCAGGGCCCAAAGTATGGACGTATTAAGCAGCCAGGCCAATATTGCCGGCTACAAGGCGGTACTAACCGCAGCAAATTTATTTCCCCGGTATTTTCCCATGTTCATGACGGCTGCCGGTACTATTCCGCCTGCCAAGATACTGGTACTGGGTGCAGGTGTGGCTGGTCTGCAAGCTATTGCTACCGGCAGAAGACTGGGTGCCGTAGTGGAAGTATTTGATACCAGACCGGCTGTAAAAGAAGAAGTGATGAGCCTGGGCGGCAAATTCATAGAAGTGGAAGGCGCCGCAGATGCGAGCAAGTCGGGAGGATATGCAGTAGAGCAAAGCGAAGATTTTATGAACCGGCAGAAAGCTAAAATCGCAGAAAGTGTTGCCAAAGCGGATATCGTTATAACTACTGCCCAGATCCCGGGCAAAAGGGCGCCCCTATTAATTTCCACCGAAATGATGGAAGCCATGAAGAACGGTTCTGTAATTATCGACCTGGCCGCTGCAACAGGTGGCAATACCGAACTTACGGTAAATGATGAAACGATCATGCACAACGGGGTGCGCATTGTAGGCAATTCAAGACTGCCTGCAGGCATGCCCGGTGACGCAAGTAAATTATACGGGAAAAATATTTTAAATTTTTTGCAACTCATGATCGGTAATGAGGGTAAACTGAATATGAATTTTGAAGATGACCTGGTAAAGGGTACCTGCATTGTTCATGAAGGGCAGATCACGAATGAGCGTATACGCGCAGCCGTTAGCGGGGAATAAGGGGCCAATGGTCAACGGCCAATCGGTAATGTGCAATCGTCAAATAACAAACGAACAACATATGCAATCTATTTTAGATTTTTTCAGCCATCATATTGAAATCATATACATTGTTATCCTTTCTGTTTTTTTGGGGATAGAAGTGATCGGGCGTGTGCCAAGTGTATTACATACACCATTAATGAGTGGAGCGAATGCCATTCATGGTGTAGTAGTAATTGGGGCCATTATTGTTTTGGGCAAGGCGCAGGTGGATAATTATCCTGCCCTTATACTGGGTTTCCTGGCGGTGGTACTCGGTACTTTAAATGTAGTGGGCGGCTTTGTAGTTACAGACAGGATGCTGGAAATGTTTAAGAAGAAAAAGCAAACGCCATCCCCTTAAGCCGGGCAACCGGAACATCACTTTTTTAATAAGAATACATGCGGTATTAAATAATAAAAGCCTTCTTTAGGTTTGGGCCAAATTTTTAAAAATGGGAATTCACATACTCACAATCTGTTATCTTATAGCGTCTGTTACTTTTATCCTGGGACTTAAAATGTTAT
>JBDTVX010000288.1:0-7791 GCA_040007015.1 Ferruginibacter sp.
AGGGAACTCGCCGCAAGTAGTTCAATGATTTAAAGCTTATGCCCTCCCGCCCGGGCGGGATTGATTTCTTAACGGATCATGGTGAAATTTTCCAGCACTTTTTATTCGGGGCCGCTACCAACCACTGATTGCGAACGTTTTACCTAATTCTATAAAATTAAAAATGTTTTGAGTACAGGTAATTTGACAATTATTAAATTCACGAGTAGGAGTGAAGAATAATAAGCGCTTATTTTTTAAATCACAAGCTATTCAATTATAATAGCCGACCGCTGTGAAGGAATTTTTAATTCGTAATTTTTAATTTGACCCTAGACTTATCTTTGAAATAGGTCCACAAAAGGAACATTACTGCAATAACCGGCATATAGGTAACTGCCGGCCAAGATCCACCAGCATTTCCAAATGCATATATCAACGCTGGGATTACGGTAACGCTTACCTGTAATTGCAATCTGTCCCCACCCAATGTCGGTATTTATGCCAACCAGGAACAACAGGTTACCAAAAGATAATAAACTTGCAGTAGCATTACATAATAAGGGTAGCATCAGCTACGGATTAAGGCAATTTTATCATTTACCATTTACCGCAAACAAAAGAAAGAGCCTAAGTTTGCAACTTAATACCAACAAATGAAGTTCCGTCATTTATTATATTTTTCGGCCTGTATTTCCTTCCTGTATTTTATTTCGGTTATGGGTACCGGCTGTGCACAGATCGGTTCGCCTACCGGCGGGCCAAGAGACAGCATACCACCGGTATTGATAAGCGCAAACCCGAATTTGTTAACCACTAATTTTACCGCCAATAAGATCACACTTCTTTTTAACGAGTACGTAGACGTACAGGAGGTGCAAAACAATGTATTGATTTCCCCATTCCCAAAAATTACTCCCACGATAGATTTTAAACTAAGAACCGTAACGGTAAAATTAAAAGACACCCTGCTTCCCAATACTACCTACGCAATTAATTTCGGTAATGCCATCAGGGATAACAATGAAGGGAACCCGATAAGAAATTTCACCTATGTTTTTTCTACCGGTAAAACGATTGATTCTTTACAGTTAGGCGGTAAAGTGATCATTGCCGAAACGGGAAAAAATGACAGTACCATCATTGCTTTATTGTACCGGAATGTTGATGATTCCGCGGTACAAAAAAGAAAGCCCGATTATGTTGCCAAACTGGATAGCTCGGGGAATTTTAAATTTACAAATCTTTCGGCGGGTCACTATAAAGTATATGCATTAAAAGATGGGGATGGTGGCAAAACCTATAATTCAAAAATTGAAATGTTTGCCTTCGCCGATTCTGAGATGGTTGTATCGGGCAGTACCTCCCCTGTTACGCTATATGCGTATGTTGAAGAAAAAGATACTAAAAAGACGACAACTTCTTCTTCCGCAGGCGCCAAGCCTAACGCGCAGGCAGATAAAAAATTGCGATACACCACCAGTTTAAGCAGCAATGAACAGGATCTCCTTACTGATCTAATAATAACTGTTAACAAGCCACTAAAAGAATTCGATATCCAAAAAATAATGTTGACCGATACCAATTATAATAAAATTGCTGATACCATTTTTCTTGACAGCACAAAAAAGAATATACATATCAAAACAGCCTGGAAAGAAGATACCCATTACCGGCTGGTTGTAAGTAAAGACGCGATCAGCGATTCAACCGGCCTGGAGTTAACCAGGGCGGATACCATTCGTTTTGCATCAAAAAAAGAAAGCGCTTATGGCAGCCTGGTGATTCGCTTTAGCAACCTTGCTGCGGTTAATCATCCTGTATTGCAATTTATAAGGGGTGAAGAGATTTATAAAACTGCGCCCATTACAACTACGCAATGGAGCGATAAATTATTCGTTCCGGGTGAATACGAAATTAGAATTTTGTTCGATGCCAATAATAACGGGAGATGGGATCCGGGCAATTACGAAAAAAAAATACAACCCGAAAAGGCCATCACACTGGTTAATAAATTAAACATCAGGGCCAATTGGGATAATGAACGGGACATTAAGTTATAATTGATAATTGATAATTGGATAATTGATAATTCCTTACAATAGAGTGCTATGCTATCAATGAGTATAAAATAACTTTGAAAGAATTATCAATTACTAATTAATGCTGCCTGGTTAGTGGGGTATACGAAGTTGAAAAAATATCAAATATCAATTATTAATTATCAATTAATTTTGCTTATGATTTTTTCTTCTTCGCTTTTAGAAAATGCGGTAAACGAATTTGCAAAACTTCCGGGGATCGGAAAAAAAACGGCTTTGCGGCTGGTGCTATACCTGGTTAGGCAGGATGCAAATGATGTAACACAGTTTAGCGAAGCCATTTCCAGGATGAGAGCGGAAATAAAGTTCTGTAGCCGTTGCCATAATATCTCCGATACTGAGCTTTGTAATATCTGCAGCAATCATTCCCGTAAACGGGAAATGCTTTGCGTGGTGGAAAATATCCGTGATGTAATTGCGATCGAAAGTACGCAGCAGTTTAATGGTGTTTACCATGTACTGGGTGGTATCATTTCGCCATTGGATGGCATTGGGCCCGAGCAATTGACTATAGATTCGCTGGTGCAACGGGTAGAAAATGAAGCCATAACCGAGATCATATTCGCATTGAATGCTAATATCCAGGGAGATACCACGATTTATTATATCAGTAAAAAATTAAAATTATTCCCGGTAAAGATCACCACTATTGCCCGTGGCATTGCCTTTGGCGGCGAACTGGAATATGCTGATGAAATGACCCTTGCTAAAAGTATCAGCAACCGGATACCCGTAGAAAATTATATTGTCTCCGGGAGCTAACTGGTATTACTTTAAGAATAAAATGACTTAAGGCGATTAGAAATTTGCTACACGAATTAATACGAATTAAATAAAAAGCTTTGTTGATTTCTAATCCAATAGCTACCGATCGTATTTTATAATTTACAATAAATAAATAGCATACCAATTAATTGTTCCAGCATATACTTACAACCCCGCCGGCGGATGAACAGAGTATCACTACTGGTTGATTAATAGATATGAATCCTATACGTTCAACCGCCGTCAGGGCTTTCAACCGCTAACGGGGTTGTGCGAAACCGTTACAACCAATGACGGGGTTAGGGGTTTTCGCTGTTGCAAAATCCCTTTTTTATCATAAGCAACCCTTTTTCACTTTCTTTCGTTTCTTGTATTACTTTAACCAGGTAATATATAAATGGGTAAGAAAAAAAAATATCTTCTCCTGCTCCTAACAGGCGCTGTGCTTGTTGCGGCAGTCACAGTCTACTATTTGTATAATAAGCCCGCCATTGATGTACAGGATGCCGATGGTCAAAAAGTAGTTGCAACGGCCCTTTATGAAACTTTTATAAAAGATTCCACTGCAGCAAAAAATAATTATACCAATAAAATACTGGAAGTATCCGGTATGGTTACAACCATAACTCAAAACCAGCGGCATCAACCGGTAGTATTGCTAAAAACCAATATGGAAGGGGCCGCTATAAACTGCACCCTTGAGGGCCCGGCAGGCAATATTAAATCCGGTCACCACTTAAGCATCAAGGGCATTTGCAATGGAATCGGCGAAGGTGATGCAGACCTGGGTATCATGGGAGATGTTTACCTGGTAAGATGTTATGTTTTAAAATGATGATCAACGTAGGGGCAACCCCTTGCGGGTGCCCAATATGGGAAACAGGTATACATTTTAAACGGCTGCCAGTTATTTAAAAAAAAACATGAAAATTATAAAACCCGGAATATGCTTTTGAACAATAGAAAAAGAAACTGGATGGCGACACTTATTTTAATAATCCCTGTTTTAACCGGCAGTTGCTATTATGATAAAGAAGAATTATTGTATCCCGGTACTAATACTAATCAACCAGGCAATTGTGCTACCACGCCGGCTTCCTTCAGTGCAGACGTGTTTCCATTGATAACGAGTAAATGCGCAATCTCCGGTTGCCATGATGCAACCGCTTCGGGCGGGCATATCTTCCAAAGCTATAATCAAATAATTGCAGCCAAAGATATGATCAATGTGCAGGTAGTTATACAAAAAACAATGCCTGAAACCGGTGCCCTTCCACCTGCCCAGATCAATATAATAAGATGCTGGATCGAAGGAGGCGCGTTAAATAATTAATTAAAATAAATACCTGCGAATATGTTTACACTCTTGTATAAAAGCATTAAAAAACTGGTAATCATATCATTAATTATCACCCTCCTGGCCTGCCCTGTCACTGCTCAAAAATATTACACCAAGAATGGGAACATCTCTTTTTTTTCCACAACCAATCTTGAAAATATAAGCGCCGATAATAACCAGGTAGTGAGTGTATTAAATGCACAAAACGGTGAGCTTCAATTTTCCGTGCTTATCAAAGGGTTCCATTTTAAAAAGGCCCTGATGGAAGAACATTTTAATGAAAACTACCTGGAAAGCGATAAATTTCCCAAAGCAACATTCAAGGGAAATATCACCGATATAGCTAAGATTAATTTCACCGCGGATGGTTCGTATAATACAACCGTAACCGGCGATCTTACCATCCACGGAGTTACACAAAAAGTTTCATCCAATGGCGTTATTACCGTTAAAGCGGGTAAAATAAATGCTACAGCTAAGTTCAAGGCCAAACCATCAGATTACAATATCAGCATTCCCAAACTCGTAAAAGACAATATTGCTGAAACAATAGAAGTAACGGTGAATTGCGACTATGATCAAAAAATGTAAGCCTTCAACCCATACACACTTATGAAAATAAAAAATAAAATATTGACTGGAGCTTTTACACTCCTTATTTACGGCAATACCATGGGCCAGGTAAAAGATACAGCCCGTCAACAGGCTAAAGATTTAACGAACCAGGTAAAGGATACAACCGACCTGATGAATGCGCTGGAAAAAGAAGCATCGGCCGCCGATAGTATCAACTATACCATTGCCACCTTTAAAACAACCCGCCTTGTTAATGGCCACACAGTTGAAAATGTTGGAAAAGGTGTAATGGATGTAAAAATATCCCACAGGTTTGGTACACTTAATAAAGGCGGGTACGAATTGTTTGGACTCGACAATGCTACCATGCGCATGGGGCTCGATTATGGCATTACCCGTTACCTGATGGTGGGCATCGGCAGAAGTACGTATCAAAAAACCTACGATGCATTCTTTAAAATAAAGATCCTCAGGCAATCATCCGGAAAAAGAAACATGCCCATTACATTAAGTTATATACCTACCATTGCCCTAAAAACGCTGCATTTTGATGATCCGGAGCGCAAAAATTATTATTCTTCCCGCTTGTTTTATACGCATCAGTTACTCATCGCCAGGAAATTTTCCGCAAATACTTCCCTGCAATTAATGCCGACATTGATCCACAGGAACATTTCTGCTTTAAAATCCGACCCAAACGATATACTGGCAATTGGAATTGGGGGCCGGCAAAAATTAACCAAACGCTTAAGCCTCAATGTTGAGTATTATTATCAACTGCCGGGGCATAAAATTGACAGCAGTACCAATTCGCTTTCTATCGGTATCGATATTGAAACAGGCGGCCATGTGTTCCAACTGCATTTTACCAATTCAATTGGCATGAACGAAAGAACATTCATCGCCGAAAATACAGGCAAATGGGGAAAAGGCGATGTTCTTTTTGGGTTCAATATATCGAGGGTATTTAACATTGGAAAAAAACATTAATCCTAAAGAACCCGTTTAAAAATGATTTTTTTGTTTCCCGGCTTTGGCTTTCATGGCATCGCCATCCGGTAACAGTCGGATGATGACGTTCCGTTCGACAGTGGTAAAAATGACATCTTCAGCAACATCATGCATCTTTCAAACTAAATTTAAACAGTTTCTAAGTAATTTAAGTTCCTGGTCACGCCTATAAACCATAAGATTCGTAAATCAGCCGTACTATTTTGTAGTACGGCTGATTTGTTTTATTTTTGCACAGTTTACAGGCAGATTTGTTTATTGTTCAGCCTGTATGCTTTTTTAAACTGAACTAATAAACGAAAGCAATTCTGCATATTTGCCCCCCGGATTGATTCTCGTTTCTTTAGTTTGCAATTATTTTTTAGTAAGTGGTAGCAGTTGTGGCCGACATCCCTTTCTGCTTAATGCAACCAGGTAAGTTTCCCGCTTTGGTGCGTTTACTTATACCGGATTCCAGTGTTCACCGGTTTTCTGTCAGGCGGTGTTATTGATCATTTAAATGAATGATATTATTAATTATTAAAATACCCGGCCCTTAGGGCGGATTTATAGTATGAAAAAAACAATTCAGGATAGCCTAAAAGAACGGATATTGATCATTGATGGCGCAATGGGTACAATGATACAGCGGCATAAGCTGGAGGAAGCGGATTACAGGGGTGAACGTTTTAAAGACTGGCATACCGACGTTAAGGGAAACAATGACCTGTTAAGCATCACACAGCCGGAAATTATTATAGGCATTCATAAAGAATACCTGGAAGCTGGCGCGGATATTATTGAAACCAACACCTTCAGCAGCACCGTTATAGCGCAGGCCGATTATGACATGCAATCGCTGGCTTATGAGTTAAATGTGGCCGCTGCAAGATGTGCAAGAATAGCCGCCGATGAATACACAGCTAAAGATCCTTCCAAACAAAGATATGTTGCAGGCGCCATCGGACCGTTGAATAAAACTTTGAGTTTATCGCCGGATGTAAACAACCCCGGTTACCGTGCTGTTACCTTTGATGAAGTGGCAGCCGCATATACCGAACAAATAAAAGGATTGATAGAAGGGGGTGTGGATGTATTACTGATTGAGACCATCTTTGATACCCTGAATGCCAAAGCTGCCATTTACGCTGCAAAAAAACATTTCAGGCAATCGGGTACACCGGAGCTGCCCATCATGATTAGCGGCACCATCACGGACGCCAGCGGGCGCACCTTAAGCGGCCAAACCCTCGAAGCTTTTTATGTGTCGGTAATGCACGCCAACCCATTAAGCGTGGGCCTAAACTGTGCATTGGGAGCAGCCGAAATGAGACCGCATATTGAGGAATTAGCCCAGTTATGCGGTTGCTATACTTCTGCATATCCCAATGCAGGCTTGCCCAATGCATTTGGTGAATATGATGAACAGCCGCATGAAACCGCGCATATCATTGAAGAATGGGCCGCCAATGGCTGGTTGAATATTGTAGGCGGATGCTGCGGCACTACACCGGACCATATTAAACATATTGCGGATGAGGTGGCTAAATTTAAACCAAGGGAATTGCCGGTATTGGAAGAAGCGTTATAGGGCCGTACCTACCTTTTCCAAATGAGAGAAAATGGAGGAGATTAAGCGAAGATTGAATTATTTTTTTGTAAAAGGCAATTAAGATAATTTCCAGAAAGCGTGTTCTGAATTAGAATGTATTATAAGTAATGAGTAAGATAAGCACCATACAACTTTTCAAAAACATCAAAACGCTGGTTGAACAAAGCAGGCAGGAAGTATATGCTATTGTAAATACTACATTAACCGAAACATATTTTCACACAGGCAGGTTAGTTGTGGATTACGAACAACAGGGAAATAACAGGGCCGGGTATGCGAAGGAAACATTCATTACTTTATCTGTTAAACATTTTGCTGTTTTGGGGAAAGGTTTTCCGGTAGATAATTTAGAAAATATGCGCAAGTTTTATGTGGTGTATAAAGATGATTATGTAAAGCATATAAGTAAAAATCAAAAATCCGAGACA
>JBDTVX010000289.1:0-7789 GCA_040007015.1 Ferruginibacter sp.
AATAAAGTAGTTGCCATTTCGGGTGGCAGTGAAGGGATCGGGAAAGCATTGGTGGATGCTTTGATTCCACTGGGAGCAAAAATTGCTACCTGTGGCCGCAACCAGGATAAATTATACAACCTGCAGGTTCAATATTCCAATCACATGCTTCACTCCATTGTGGCCGATGTAAGCCGATATGACGATTGCAGGAATTTTATTAACTCCACCATCGACACCTATGGAGGAATAGATATTCTTATCAACAACGCAGGAATTAGCATGAGGGCCTTATTGAAAGATGCGGAAGTGGATGTAATAAAAAAAGTGATGGATATTAATTTCTTCGGCACCGTATATTGCACCAAGCTTGCCCTCAATTCTATCATTGAAAGAAAAGGAACCATCGTAGGAGTTTCTTCCATTGCGGGTTACCGGGGATTACCGGGGCGAAGTGGCTATTCCGCTTCTAAATTCGCAGTAAATGGGTGGCTTGAAGCGGTACGAACGGAACTGCTGGATACGGGTGTAAACGTTATGTGGGTATGCCCCGGTTTTACCCGTAGTAATATCCGGAATGTGGCGCTTAACAGTAAGGGATATGCGCAGGGAGAAAGTCCGCTGAATGAAAGGGACCTCATGAGCTCGCAGGATTGCGCCAACCATATCATTAAAGCGATTCAAAAAAGGAAACGTACCCTGGTTCTTTCATTTAGCGGGAAGGGAACCGTTTTCATGAATAAATTTTTCCCGTCATTAACTGATAGAATCGTAAAAAGATTCTTTTATAAAAACGGGGAACTGGTTAAATAGTTAATAAGTATTAATCGGTAATTGATATTTTTATCCGTTATCTTAACATCGCAACTTATTAATTAAAAAATATCAATCACAACATGCCGATACTTACCCTTACTTCTGATATTGGTCAGCACGATTTTCTTGCGGGTGCAGTGAAAGGGCAGTTATTACAGGCGGGCAGTTTTTTTACCATTGTTGATATTACTCACCAGTTATCCCCCTTCAATTATCCACAGTCAGCGTATGTTTGCAGGAATGCCATCAAAAATTTCCCCGCCGGCACGTGTCACCTCATACTGGTAAATTTATTTGATGAAAAGCCGGAACACCTCCTGTTTGCGGAGCATAAGGGGCATTTCATCGGTTGCGCGGATAATGGTTTACTCACCATGATCCTGGAAGAACTGCCGCAGAAAGTAGTTGGATTGGCTTTGGATAAAAATCACCAGAAAAACGCGCTTTATTGTACAACCGTTTTTGCAAAAGCTTTTAATGACGTATTGAACGGCAAAACAATGGAACAAATCGGTGATCCCTCCATTTCAATACAGGTAAAAAATCCTTTACGTCCGCTTCTTGGTAATAACTGGATGGAGGGACAGATTATTTTTATTGATAATTTTGAAAATGTAATTGTAAATATTACCCGGGAAGAGTTTGAAGAGCAGCGCAGGGGCAGAAGTTTTAAAATTGTATTTAAACGGGATGAAGTGATCGAAAAAATAAGCGATACCTATGCGGATGTGCAGGAAGGAGAAAAATTGGCCTTATTTAATGCTGCTGCTTACCTTGAAATTGCCATCAATAAAGGAAATGCCGCAGGACTTTTTGGTTTACAGGGTTTCTCCGAAAAACAGAACCAGGCTCAACACCAGTACCTCAATAACCGGCTTTTTTATCAAACGGTAAAAGTGTATTTTGAGTAGATTTTTTTTCACGCAAGGGCGCTAAGAAAGCACTCTGCGTCTTCGCTCCTTAGCGTCCTTGCGTGAAATTATTAAACAAAACTTAAAATTTTATAATTTTCCCGTTAGGAAACAGCAACTTGACATTTTTAAAAAACATATCGTCTGACCAGCTGTCAGATAAGGAATTAGTGGCTGCTTTTAAGGAAAGCGGCGAAATCAACCATTTAAGTACCCTTTATCAACGTTATATGGACATGGTATTTGGCGTATGCCTCAAATATTTTAATGATTCCGAAAGAAGCAAAGATGCAGTGATGGATATTTTTGAAGAACTGAACAGGAAATTAATACAACATGAAGTAGACAATTTCAAGGGCTGGCTGCATGTATTGGCACGAAATTATTGCCTGATGCAATTGAGAAGCCCGAAGAACATGAAAACAACTGAATTTAATGCTGATTTTATGCAATCCGGTCAAACAACACATCTGATGAACGAGGTGTTGGAAAAAGAAGAAACATTTCAGAAATTAGAGCGGTGCCTGGAAACCCTGCCGGAAGATCAGAAACACAGTATTCAATTATTTTTTGTACAAAAAAAATGTTACAACGAAATAGCGGAGATCACCGGCTACGAATGGAATAAGGTAAGGAGTTATATACAAAACGGGAAGCGGAACCTGAAGATTTGTTTAGAGGGCATGGTTGATGGTTGATGGTTGTTCGTTGCTGGTTGATTGTTGATCGCTGATAGTTTTTTATGGATTCAGAAAAAAACAATATTATTTACACTGCGGAAGATATTCAAAAATATCTTTCCGGTAAGCTTGGGCCTGCCGAAATGCATGCGATGGAAAGGGCCGCATTGGACGATGCTTTTTTAGCGGAGGCAATGGAAGGATATGAGGGTATGCAGGCTGAGGACTGGGAGCGCCAGTTACTTTCATTAAAAAATAATTTTATAAAAGCACAACCCGCTAAAGTACTTGCACTGGAGCCGGTTGCACGCCATACATTTTGGAAAATTGCTGCAGCCATACTTGTTATTTTCGGAGGAGTTACTATCACTTATATCCTTACAACTAAGGAATACCCGGAAAATAATTCTATTGCCCTTATCAATAAGAAACAGGATTCAGTGAATAACTCCGTTGGTGAATCCCGTACGGCTGACACTGAAAAAAAAATCACTTCCCCTCTTAACACAAAATCCAGGCCCGCTAATCATCCAATTGCTGCCCGCTCGGAAAAAGAATCCAGGGCAGACAATACATTTATATACCGTCCCGGGGCAGTTGATAAAAAAGAATTAAAGAAGGACTCAGGGGGTGGATATATGGATGATCAGCTAAAAAAAAGAAATGATCTTGCTATCAGCAATGCACCCGCGTCTGCTGCAAAAAATAACCTTGAACCTTACAAAACACAAAACAATGAAATAGCTGATAAAGCTGCCTCATCGGATTATGCTAAAAAAGCGGCGCCCGTTGTCACCAGGAAGTTTGCCGCACAGGTTGTAGGGCCGGATGGCACTCCCTTACCCTTTGCAAACATTCGTATTACCAATGAGAACATGGGGACTTATGCAGACGCTAAAGGAAATTTTCAGTTGATTTCTGCCGATTCGCTATTAAATATTGAAATAAAATCCGCAGGATCTGTTACCCGCAATTTTACACTGAGAAATGATTTGCCTCAAATTAAAATTGTGCTTGCAGATGATGAATTTGCTTTAAAAGAAAAAACAGTCGTTGCAGGAAGATCATATTCATCCGCGCTTGGCAAAAAACGCAAGGCTGTATTGGTGCCCGACTCTGTAATCAATGTAGAGCCTGAGGATGGATGGAATAATTATGACACCTATATCGCAAATAATTTATCCATACCGGATAATATTCTTCAAAAAAAGATTCATGGCGAAGTTGCAATATCTTTTGAAGTGCAAAGTGACGGGGTTATTACCAATGTAAAAATAGATAAATCTCTTTGTGATGATTGCGACGAAGCTGCATTGCGTGTAATTAAAGAAGGCCCGCGCTGGAAAGTTAAAAAAGGAAGCCAGGGTAGTGGTAAGGTGAAAGTAAAGTTTTAACGTTGATGATTGTTAGGTGGTCGTTGGGCGTTGGGTGTTGGTCGCTAATGATTAACTGTGTATTTTTAATGGTCATAGTAAAAAACTGTAACGCCATTTCATTCCCAATTAAATTAATTTTAAAATCTGCCACCATCAACGATCAACGCCCAGCGACCACCTAACAACCAACTCAACCAATAAAATAACTTAAATGATCAGACCATTCTTTACCTGCATTGTGATTAGTTTTCTTATTATGAATGGTGCGTTTGCGCAGGTAAAATTTCCAGCTGCCTCCCCCGCACAAACCATCAGGCAGGAATTTGGCCTGGGAACCATTGAGGTCACCTATTCCAGGCCGGGAGCAAAAGGGCGGAGAGTATTTGGCGACCTTGTTCCTTATGGCAGATTGTGGCGTACAGGCGCGAATGGCGCTACAAAATTATCTTTTTCCGACCCTGTTGAATTGTATGGAAGAAAGCTGGATTCTGGCACCTATGCGCTCTATATGATCCCAGGCCTTGAAAGCTGGGAAGTGATCATCAACAAAGGCATTAAAAACACCGCAACGGATGGATACAAAGAATCGGAAGATGTCATCCGCTTTAAAGTAGAACCATTAAAAACCAGGACAAAGACCGAATTATTTACGATTCAATTTGCAGACATTAAACCGGAAAGCTGTGAATTGCATTTAATGTGGGAGAAGAAATTGATAGTGATACCGGTCACCATTAATATAAAAGAAAAAATACGTGCCCAGTTAGATGCTGCCATGCTTACGGATAAAAAACCATACTGGCAGGCTGCGCAGTTTTATAATGAATATGATATGAATTTTAACAAGGCCCTGGAAAATGTTAATAAAGCAACCGAAGCCAATCCTAAGGCTTACTGGATGTTCTTATATAAAGCGAAAATTCAACAGGAGATGGGAGATAATGCCGGGGCGATGATAAGCTCTAAAACATCATTGGAGCTTTCGAAAGAAGCTAAGAATGATGATTATATAAAAATGAATGAGAAGTTACAAAAGGAATTAAAAAGGAATAGACTCTGACCATTGGGGCTGTCTGTAAAAAGAAGGCCTTACACTTTACTATAATCGCTTTTGTTTTTAGGTAACAATAATTGCATCACCAGGCTTATCATAATCACCAGTAAAGCACCGATAACATTTAACCACAAAAAGGAAATGATATCCAGCTTATAAATGAGTATCACTAATAATTCAGATACCACCGCGGCTATAAAAACTGCATTGCCTCTTACGAATTTTATCCAGAATGCAACCAGGAAAATCCCCAGAATAACGCCATAAAATAAAGATCCAAGAATATTTACAGCCTCGATGAGGCTATTACCGATATTTTGCGCAAACATTGCAATAACAATAGAAAAAAGGCCCCAGCCTAATGTATACAATCTTGAGATACGATAATCATTTGCCTCCGTGCAATTTTTATTAATAAATTTTTTATGAAAATCCACTACAGTGCAGGATGCAAGCGAATTTAAAGCAGCAGCAATACTTCCCCACGCCGCCAAAAAAATGACTGCGATCAATAAGCCTACGAGGCCCTTTGGCAAATTATCGATCACAAAACGCAGGAATATAAAATTGGTATCGTTGGCATCATCGCCTGGTATTGCCTTTTTTAAAATGGTTTTATATTGTGAGCGCAAGTTGGTAGCCTGAACCTGGTCATTTGCAGCAAGCGCTTTGTTATACTGCTGCTCAATGCCCACCAATGAATCTTTATAAATCGTTTTTTTTGCAATGGACACTCTTGCTTCATCAAAATAAACCGGGGCCTTGTGATACTGGTAAAATGAAAATACAAGTATGCCAACCAATAGAATCAGGAACTGCATTGGAACCTTCACCAATCCATTTACCAGTAATCCAATCTTACTTTCATGGTCGCTACTGGCGGTAAGGTATCGTCCCACCTGGCTTTGATCTGCGCCAAAATAGCTCAATGACAGGAAAAAGCCACCAATCACACCACTCCAGATATTATATTTATCCTTCCAGTCAAAGTGATGATCTGAAACCCCTGTAGTAATAATATTCATTTTACCATTATTACCTGCCATCTTTATAGCTGATGAAAAGCCCATCCCATCAGGCAGCAAGGCCACTACCATATAGCCTGCTAAAAACATTCCCGCAATAATTATTATGAGTTGCAATTGCTGCGTATAGGCGACCGCTTTAGCTCCACCGCTCATGGTATAGATGATCAATAAGCCACCCATTACCAGGTTGGTATAATAAATATTCCAGCCCAGCAGCGAACTTAAAATAATAGAAGGCGCATAAATACTGATCCCGGTCGATAACCCCCGGGAGATCAAAAATAAAGCAGATGTCAGCGATCGTGTTTTCAGGTCGAACCTGTTTTCCAAAAATTCGTATGCCGTATAAACTTTCAATTTTCTGAAAACGGGTACAAAGAAAATACAGATAACAACCATGGCAAGAGGCAGTCCAAAATAATATTGCACAAATCGCATACCATCGGTATAGGCCTGTCCGGGTGCACTTAAAAAGGTGACCGCACTTGCCTGGGTGCCCATTATACTTAATAAAACAAGATACCAGGGCATGGACCTGTTACTAAGGAAATAACCATCCAGGTTCTTTGTGGTACGACTTTTATAAACACCAAAAATGATGATGCTGCATAGCGTTGTGATTAATATGACCCAATCAATTGTACTCATGAGTGAGGGCCATTGTCCCAAACCACGGAACGGGACTGGTGGAAGTTAAGGAATAGCATTTTCATTTTGCAATAGCATTCGCCGTCTTTATTTATACAAGGTTGTAATAAAATAATAGAAAATAACCTGAATCAACAGAAACGCGATCACTCCGATATACCAGTTCTTCCAATATGTTTTTTCGTTTTTCATACTTCCATCAAAAGTTTTATCCGCTATTGATTTAATTAATTCACTAACCGTATTTACTCTATTTACTTTATTTTACTTTATTTACTCCATTCCCCGTATCATCCCTGCCAACCGCAATTAAATTCGCAAACAACCTATACGCTCCGGGAACACCGGCAGGCAACTCCCTGAAAAAAACCAGCCCGGTATACACAAATCTTCCCTTACCATAATTGGCAATGATCAGGCTGCCATCCTGTTCATCTTCCCCCGGATCTTTCATACTTAAGACGCGATGATAATTACTGTCAATTTTTTCCGCATTGTAAATGCTGCGCTCCTGTACCCATCCTTCAAAATCCTTTTCGGTTATTTTATTCGGATAATTCAATGCAGGATGAGCAGGCAATAAGAAATGAACGGTGGCGGCCTCATCAGTAACACGGTTACGGCTAATCGCAAATGGATAAGGCGCGATTTTCGCCTTTACCGGACCCGCCTGGCTACTGGTATTATATTGAGTTAATAATATACCCCCATCTTTTACATAATCCATCAATTCATCATATACATTATTCATCCACTCATTGACATTGTAAGCCCTTACACCGGTAACAATGGCATCAAACTGTTTTAAGTTATTTGCCCGGATGTCTTTTTGGGTAAGCATAACTACCTTGTATCCCATTTCATTCAATGCCTGCGGTACTTTATCGCCTGCGCCGGCTATATATCCCACCAATTTACCGGCTATTCTAAAATCAGCATACACGGATTTTGCAGTGGCCTCCTTTTGATATACGATAGATGGAATATGATCGTAACTAATAATACGTTTATAACTGTTTGAACCAATATTGATTTTATCAGCATTGGTGAGGATAGCATGAATTGTGGAATTAACACCCATATTATTATTTACAGGCAATTCAACCCTGAGTAAAACCGGCTTATCCTTTGACAGGTTTTTAAAAGTAAAGGCTTTGCCGTTTTCTTTCCTGCCAATGCTGTCAGTTATGGTTGTTTGCAAATTTATATTACCCGTTATATCAATATTCGGGATCAGCTTCAGATCAACCTGTCTTGACTTCCTTTCCCTAAATAAATAAACATCTTTTTCAAATTT
>JBDTVX010000290.1:0-7757 GCA_040007015.1 Ferruginibacter sp.
TTGCATGCGGAAAAAGGCCAGGAGCGTGGCCGTAAACAAATAAAAGCGCTGATACTTACCCCTACCCGCGAACTCGCCATCCAGATCGATGAAAGCTTTGCTGCCTATGGGAAGTATACAGGTCTTTCGCATGCGGTTATATTTGGAGGGGTATCGCAACTTCATCAAACCAACCAGTTAAGAAACGGAATTGATATATTGGTAGCAACTCCCGGCAGGCTATTGGATTTAATGAGCCAGGGTTTTATAGGGTTGCAGCATTTAAAAATATTTGTACTGGATGAGGCAGACCGCATGCTGGACATGGGATTTATACACGATGTGAAAAGGGTGATCATAAAATTACCTGTCAAAAGGCAAACGCTTTTTTTCTCCGCAACAATGCCCCCCGAAATTCAAACCCTCGCGAATGTTTTACTGACCAACCCGGCAAAAGTAGCGGTAACACCGGTTTCATCCACTGTTGAAGCGATCGATCAAAGTTTGTTCTTTGTAGATAGGAATAATAAGCCGGGGCTGCTTTTGTACCTTTTAAAGAATGAAAAAATAGTTACGGCGCTGGTTTTTACCCGTACCAAGCACGGGGCCGATAAAGTGGTAAAAATATTACATAAGGAAAACATAACGGCAGCAGCCATACACGGCAATAAATCGCAAAATGCCCGCCAGCATGCGTTAAGCAGTTTTAAAAACGGAAAGCTGAGGGTATTGGTAGCAACAGATATAGCCGCAAGGGGTATCGATATCGATGAGCTATCACACGTAATAAATTTTGAATTGCCCAATGTTCCCGAAACTTATATACATCGCATCGGCCGTACCGGCCGGGCTGGTAATACAGGTATTGCTTTTTCTTTTTGCGATGCAGAAGAAAGAACAGAATTAAAAGATATTCAAAAACTGATCGGGAAAAATATCCCGGTAGTGGATAGCCATCCTTACCCTCTAAGCGCCGGTTCATTTGTTCCACGGGTAGCGGGCCCCCAAAGACCGGAGTTTAAGAAACCAGGAAACAACTTTCATTCATCCGACAGAGGTGGAAGAAGAGGATACGGAATGCAACGTACCGGAAACAAGTAAATGTTTTTTATTGCCACGGATGCACCTATTATCACGAATAAGTTTATTTGAAAGAATTTGTGTTAATAGGTGCATCCATGGCAATCCAAAAAAACTCATGATCTTCCGGTATTTTTTATCAGTATGGCATTTACAACTAAAATAACTCCTGGCCGGCATTTTAGAACCGCTTAATGTTCATATTTTACAGCCTAAACTTTTAAAACATGAAAAAAGCGTTATTAAAATTTACTGTATTATTTTTTATTGGGGCAAATGCAGTTTTTAGTTCCTGCACGAATGCACCGGAAAAAACAGAAACGAAAGATGAAAATTCTACTTTTAGTCTTGATTCTGTGAAGGCAGCCATTACTGCGGGTAATAAACTATATGGCGGATACTTTGCTGCAGACGATTCTGCAAAATTTGTAGACTGTTATACAAGTGATGCGTGTATTTTTCCCAGTAATATGCCGAAGATGTGCGGTCCGCAGGCGATCACAGCTTTTTTTAACGGCGGTTATAAAATGGGTATCCGAAATATTAAATTAACCACCAATGAAGTTTCAGGTGGAAAAGAAGCGGTTATGGAAACAGGTAATTATGAGTTGCTTGCCGCTAAAGACCAGGTGATTGACAAAGGTAAATATATCGTGATCTGGAAAGAAGAAAACGGCAAGTGGAAAATGCACCGGGATATATGGAACACGGATATGCCGGAACCACTACCTGCAAAAAAATAAAATTATAATTGACTTAACCGAAGTATTTAACTTCGGTTTTTTTATGAACTGTAAATTAGAAAATATCATTGACGTTCATTTTTTATAATTAATTGGCTTTTATATGCGCACCCGTAATTATTTTTCTTATTTATTGAACCCCCTGGAATTGCTGCGCACGCAAAAAATTTTGCAGGTAAATCCAACCGCGGTAGCTACAAGAATAGAGCCCGAGTCAATAAAACTTTTTGTATACAATTACGATGATCAGCATATCGATGTAAAGGAATTGCCGGATATATCTTTCTGCTATGCTTACAAAGATTCACCTTCCACCACCTGGCTAAACGTGGATGGCCTGCGGAAGAAAGATATAGAATCCATCGGCAGTAAGTATGGCATTCACTACCTGGTAATAGAAGATATATTGAGTATTGGTCAGCGCCCAAAAATGGATGATATAGATGGCTTGCTGTTTTGCCTGCTCAATATGATGTATTTTAATGACAAAGAATCTACCGTAGAAATTGAGCAAATCAGTATCGTGATGGGCAAAAACTTTGTGATCAGTTTCCAGGAAGATGAAAAAAGGGATGTTTTTGACCCGCTTCGCGAAAAGCTAAAAATAAGCGGGAGTAAGATACGCCAAAACGGCGCTGATTTTTTGTTCTATTCATTGATCGATATGATCGTTGATAATTATTATGTAGTGATGGAAAGATTAGGTGAAGCAATAGAAGGCCTGGAAGAAGATATTGTACGGAACTCCAATAAGGGCACCCTTGCAAAAATAAATATGTTACGAAAAGAAATGATTGTCCTTAAGCGAAGCGTTGCGCCTGTACGGGACCTGGTAAACGGTATATTACGAAGCGAGAGCGACCTGATCGAAGAAACAACAGAAAAATATTTTAAGGATGTATACGACCATATCGTGCAGGCCAATGACCTGGCAGAAAACTACCGCGATATGATGATGAACTTACACGACCTGTACCTGAGCAATGTAAATTTAAGAATGAACGAAGTAATGAAAGTAATGGCGATTGTTACCTGCCTGCTGGCGCCCGCCACCGTAATAGGAGGGATTTTCGGGATGAATTTTGAACGGATTCCATTACTGCACAATAAATGGGGTTTTTTTATTTCCGTAGCTTTAATGTTGTTTATACCATTGGCAATGCTCCGGATGTTTAAGAAACGGGGTTGGTTTTGAAAAGGTGAATGGAGAAAGAGCAAAGATGAAATATGTTGCATCTTTCACCTTCCAACGTTCACAATAAGCTTATCAACTGCCCCAATTGCTTTTTGCAAACGCTCTTCATAATTTCCATCGATATTTACCCAGGGCACCGTTTGATTCACCATGATATCTTTATAATGGTGATATAGTTTTTCTCTTGTTGCAAGGTCCGGGTATTCTCTTAATTCATCTTTTACCCAGGGCAGATCAATATCACATAGTAAATACAAGTCGTAATTTCTCTCCACGATTTGATTCAATATCCAGTGGTGGCATTTATCAAAAACAAATTCGCACCACACTTTTAATACGTACATATTGGTATCAATAAAAACAAGTCCGGGCTTGCCGGTTCCGGGCAAAGTGCTGATGTTTGCTCCCTGCTCACCGCTTCCCGGTATTGCCCTGTCTTCCAATGCGAGTTGCCCCTTTGCTACATCCAGTAAATTATCAAACGTATAACCGGTACCGTTAGCCAGCAGATACTCCCGGGCATATTCCTTAACCCAGGCTGTTTGGTAATGATCGGCCAATTGGGCACATAATGTGCTTTTACCCGTGCTTTCCGGGCCAAGGATAACAATTTTTTTAATCATTATTTTTGATGGTTTTTCCAGGCGGGGTTTGACTTTATAATTTTTTTATAAATCGCACAACCTTCATGATGCGCACCGGGTAAATAGCCTGTACTCTGTAAAAATTCATTTACTATTTCACCACCGGTAAAGCGAAACGTTTTTTTAAAAAGCACGGTCCAATCGGCTTTATTTTTAGGGTGCTGCAGATCCAGCCAATTTTCAAAAGAGCCAAATTCCTTTTGAAGCGCGAGAATAGTTTTTGCATTTTCAATAGCTGCATTTATTTTCAGCCGGTTACGGATAATGCCCGGATCATTCAATAAGCGCTGTATCTCTTTATCTTTATATGCGGCTACTTTTTTAATATCAAAATTATTGTATGCTTTCCTGAAATTATCCTGCTTTTTTAAGATCGTGGTCCAGCTTAAACCAGCCTGGTTTATTTCCAGTACCAGCCGGCAAAACAATTCATTGTCGTCATGGATCGGAAAACCATAATGCTGATCATGGTATATTTTATGCACAGTATAGTCATCGGGCTTCATCCGGTTAAGCGCTTCGCAATAAGTGTTGAATGGATCCATGATATTATAAATTAAATTGACGATTGACCATTGACGATTGACCATTGACAAATTACTCCTCACCTGATAATAACCTGGCTATTGACGTTTTTTCTTTTTATCCATTCCACCAATCCAAATACGGCCATAACCAGCAACACTAAATAATATACGCTGGTAAATACATAATGTTTTACAAAGTATAAAGGAATAGAAGCAATGTTGGTAGCGATCCACCAATACCAGCTTTCCACCTTTTTTTTTGTCATCAGCCACATCCCGGTATATGCGGTGGCACTTGCAAATGCATCTGCCCATGGAATGGCTTCCGGTGCAAAATTCTTTTTTAAAAACGTTAATGCAAAGAATATGGCTACATAAAATGCCGCGAAAAATCCCAGTTGTTGCAACCATTCATTTTTATCTGAAGAGGTGATATGTAAAACAGGCCTTTTGTCCTGGCCCTTTTTGGCCCACAGTACCCAGCCGTAAATACTCATTACCGTATAATAAAAGTTTACACTTGCTTCACCTAATAAGCCTCCTTTAAAACTCAGGTAAATATAAAAGATGGTATTGATCAGCCCGGTTGGGTATACCCAGATATTTTCTTTCCTTGAAAACCAAACACTGGCAATACCTGCAAATACGGCAATATACTCCAGGCCCCCGGTCGCCTTCATACCGGTAACAAATTGCTGAATTATTTCAGGGATTGTCAATTTGAAAGTTTATAGATTAGCTGTTGCGATACCTTCTCAGTGGCCGAAGATAAAGGATTCCTTTTGATGTTTTAAACCGGGTGGCTGTTGGAAGCCACTGCCCGTCGTTACCGGATCGCCATACTAAAAAATGTAAATGTGGAAATAATGCATAACCGGTTCTTCCACTAAGCCCAATCAATTGTCCCTGCCTGATTGTATCGCCAACATTTACCAGTGCACCGTTATGCTGCAGGTGCCAGTATCCAGCTCTTGAGCCATCACTGTGCTGCACGATGATAAAATTTCCTTCGGATCTGTACTTTTTATTCCAGCCGCCTTTATAACCATCTTTTTTAATCCTTATGACCACTCCATTCCTCGCCGCGAAAACACCCGTTCCTTTTTTCATTTTAAAGTCAAGTGCAGCCCGGTTCTTGTGAGAATACCGACTAAAATAACCCTGCACCAGGCGGTGAGATTCATTGGTTGCATATGGCAGGCTATACACATAACTGGTATCTTCCTTAATAATACCTTTTTGCAGTTGCCTGATTTGGGTACGCACAGGACCTTTGCTTACCCTGCAACTTACCAGGAGTACGGAACTAAAAATTAAAAGAAGAAAAACTTGTTTTTGAGTCATGTTCCTTTTTGCAAAAGCCTACCGCTTATTTACTACGCGGATTGTTATGATCGCTTTGGTTCGTTTTATTTTTAACATAACACCTTATTGTTTTTAATAATAATGCGTTGCTATTTAAAACCCGCCATAAAAATGTTGCCGGGCGCATTATTAAAAGAAAAGCAAAGTTAACCTGTTGAAATTACACCCTTTTTTAATCTCCGGGAAACGGTGAGCGTTTCCTGAGATATTAAATTTAGTGCCCGGAAAAACTGCACAGTACCTGTTTGAGGCGTTGCAAGACCCCGATTAAAATGTATTTTATCCGCGTGAAAAGAGAAATGTATATTTATGCAAACAACAAATCAGAACTGTTTTACGGAATAATGCTAAAAAAGACCAGCCTGGCAGGGATGATTATTTTATATACCGGTGCGGGTATAAATCATTTTATACACCCGGACACTTACTTTTCAATCATTCCTCCTTACTTGCCCTATCATTCATTTATTAACATAGCAAGCGGCGCAATTGAAATTATCCTGGGCTTGCTGCTCCTGTTTTCCAAAACAAGAAAAACAGCGGCTGTGGGCATTGTCGTTTTATTAACATTGTTTATACCTGCACATATTTATATGATTCAAAAAAGAGGATGCATTAGTGATAAAATATGCTGGCCGTACTGGGTGGCATGGGTGCGATTATTTCCATTACAATTTATACTGATGTGGTGGGCGTGGCGGAGCAGGAATTAATTTAATCATTTAAATAAAAAAGCATCTCTACTACGTCCGCAATACAGATGCTCTAATTTTTTTGCTTTTCAAAATCCTCCGCCAACCGGCGGGTCAGGGACGTTTATTCCGCCTCTGCTACCACTTCCTTCACTTCGGGGATCATTCTTTTCATCATTCCTTCAATACCGGCTTTTAATGTGATCATTGAAGAGGGACAGCCACTGCAACTTCCCTGCAACATTAAATTCACTTTGCCATCTTCGTAGCTTTTAAATTGTATCGCGCCGCCATCCATTTCTACGGCAGGCTTAACATAATTTTCCAAAAGCTCTTTAATGCGTTTTACTACGTCGTCATCATCTGCACTTACTTCATTACTGCTTTCGTGTTTCATTGCAGCTATGTCTTCTTCATTCACGACCGGTTTTCCGTCTTCCAGGTATTCCTTTAAAAACTGTTTGATCGTGGGTATTACATCCTGCCAGTCATCGGTTCCGGTAGTTTTTGTAAGCGTAATAAAATTACTCGCGATAAAAACCGATTTAATAAAAGGAAAAGTAAATAACTCCTGTGCCAATGGAGAAGGAGCCGCGCTTATTTCATCCGGGAAGTCGATACTTTTGCCCGGGTATAATAATTTGTTGGCTACAAATTTCATTGTTTCCGGGTTAGGTGTCATCTCCGTATAAATACTTATTACCGGGTTGCCTGTCTTTATCATAACATTATATTTAAAAAATTCGCTACAAAGATAACAAGTATGGCACAATAAAGGAATGACCGGTCTTTTCTAAGTAATATACTCAAAAATAATTTCCAATTTCGAAAACTACTTTTAAAGAAATACGGCCAAAAAAGGCGACATATTCCGTTTGTACCTGCGATAAAAAGTTACTAAATAAAAAATTTAAATAATATTGAAGAAAGAAAAGGCCGGCAAAAAAGTACAGCTGCGAAACCCGGAAACATTCCGGGCTTAGCCCTATTGAGTGAAAAACAAAAGTATCTAAACCTGCGAAAGATGAATCTCCCTTTAAATACCTACTTACTTTATATACTTTACATACTTCATCTACTTACAGCACTATCCTCAGTTTTGCGTAATTGAGCATGATCTTTTTTTCTCCATTTAATTCAAACTGAACAATAGCGATCGGGTTATGAGCAGCACCCTCCATTTTTATCACTTCCCCAAACCCAAACTTTTGGTGTTCTACTTTTTGCCCGGCCTGCAAGTTACTGGTATCGCTTGGGGCAAAGTCGGCTGTAGGCGTATGCTCTTTGGTTTGAGGCCTCGTTGGCACTAAATAGGATGGCCTTGTTTTTTCTTCCCTTTTAGCAGGTTGTGGCGACGACTTGTAGGTGTTTCCGCCAGCCCCGTTCCTGTCGAACGAACTGCCACCCCAGTTATTGCTATGGCCGCCCTGGTTGCGGATACCGCCTCCGGCAAAACTTTTATCAATGTAATCAGCGGGCATTTCATCAATAAAACGGCTGGGCTCGTTTTGCTGCAACTGGCCAAACCGGTA
>JBDTVX010000291.1:0-7755 GCA_040007015.1 Ferruginibacter sp.
AATGTTAAGATATTTTTATAAGGATATATTATTGTAAAAAACAACACACAGATAGATGAACTATTGGGATGGGCTTTCATTAAGATTGGAGAAAATGACGTTACCGTGCAGAATGTAAAAGTAGTATTTTTCTTTAATAAATATTATTTTTTTTTATAAGGATTTTTACATCTGATCAATTTCTTTTGAAGCAAGGCATATACCTTTTCTTTTTTCCGTTGTACTACCATGGCGGGACTGTCTTTTTCATAAGGGTATCTATTCCCCGCAAGCCGAAAAGCTTCAGGCGCCATTTAATTTTCCCCTTGAATCGTTTTGCAAATCCCGAAGGCTCATTGCAAACCAGCAATTAGTATATTCCGTATGATGCCAAAACCCCGCGGTCATATATAAAGTATCGCCATGCTCTATAATTATTTCATGGCCTTTTGCGAGCCGGGCTGCCGGAAAAAATGTCATAGCCAAAGTTTTCCTAATAATGCCTGTAATTAGCCGCGGTGGAGTTTTCCCGGGGTTTGCAGTATAATTTATGCTGTTCTTCATGCGGAAAATAACAGAACCCGTTTAGTTCCAACAAACTGTGTGGGCAGAATATGGCTCATATTTATATCGAAGTGCATATATGTTACCGATCCCGCTCCCCCGGCAAACAGCATGGGATATTTTTTACAAACGCATTCATTAAATGCTGTGGCCAGCTAAAATCATTTACAAAACGGGATGCATGCTGGAAAATATTAAATAAAAAGATCCATAATTCTAGAGTGCCCTCTTTTACCTGTTCAAGGTAATCGCCAAATTTCATGTAATCCTCAGTTGTTTTAATGGGGGTATAAGCATCAATTTTGCATCATGATACGCAGCTAACACGGTTTCGCCTTCTTGCGTAAAATGATCTGAGGGCCATTTATTGACCCCTGGCCAGCGCTTTACCAACCCGGTGATCGCCCATGGCTTTTTAGGATTGTAATAATTATGTTTGAAGTCATCGGATAAAATATCTACCCTGTCAACGGGCTAAAGCTCCATACCAAAATTTTTAAAGCGGCTAAAATACAAATTTTAAGTCCTTTGGTATTTAATTCATTATCAGGATTTAATTTAACAAAGGGAATTAATAAGTAAGGCCTACCGACAAATTTTATACAATTTTTTTGATTTCACCTGGTGTTGCCTGGCTACGGATAACTGAGCGCTGGTTACCAGGCTATCCGGAAAGTCCGTATATCCGGATGATACCGATATACCCATCAATAATCTGGTGGGGCAGGCTTTGAAAAACCACCACCGCAAAAAAAGGAGATATAAGTCAAAAGAAGGAGAAAAACTAATAAGTGTTAGTTTTGCAAAAACGAAACCGCGAATGGCTAAAATACTAACCAGTAAGAATGGCACAAAAAAAGAAGTGATCATTCAAAAAGCGGCTTTGCTTTTTAAATCAAAAAGTTATACTGCAGCTTCGATGAGAGAACTGGCGGAAGCGCTTGGTGTGGAGGCCCCCAGTTTATATAACCATATAGGATCCAAAAGTGAATTATTGCAGGCCATTTGCTTCAGGGTAGGGAATAAATTTACCCTGCAGATTGAAATGACCAAAAGCAACCCGGTTGCCGTGATTGCTAAAATTGAGGCCGTTATTCGTTTTCACATACAAATGATGCTGGAAAATTTTGACGAGGTATATGTGGCCAATCATGAATGGAAACATTTGCCGGAGCCTTTTTTAAGTGACTTTTTAAATATCCGGCGGGGCTATGAAAAAAGCCTGACCGACCTGGTAGAAACGGGTATTGAGAAAAATGAAATAAAAAAAACGAATCCTTATGTAGCGGTATTAACAATATTATCGGCCGTGCGGGGGATTGAGTTTTGGCAAAGAAATAAAAAAAATGTATCCCAGCAGGTGCTGGAAGATGATATGGTGAATCATTTGTTAAACGGAATTGTATGGTGAATCGAAGAAGGTGTAAGGAAAAAGGGGTAGGTTGTAAGGTCAGTGTCAAAGATGGCCGATCGTTTACCCTAAACCTTATACCCCATACCTTACACCTTTTTTAAATAAAATTAAATTATGGCTGTACATTTTCATTCGCTTACTGTAAAGAAGGTCTATAAAGAAACTCCCGATTGTGTTATTATTACTTTTGATATCCCGGAGTCGCTGAAGGAGCTGTTTCAATATGTTCACGGGCAAAGCGTTACCCTGAAAAAAAATATTGACGGTGAACAAATACGTCGCTCTTATTCAATATGCTCGGCTCCTTTTGAAAACAAGCTAAGCGTCGCGGTAAAAAGGGCCGGGAAAGGAAAATTTTCTACTTACGTCAACGCGCACCTGCAAAAGGGGGACCTGGTAGATGTATTGCCCCCCACAGGCAGATTTAACACTGCATTAAAAACAGCCAATAAAAAAAGCTACCTCGCATTTGCAGCGGGTAGCGGTATCACACCCATCATTTCTATTATTAAAACCACGCTGGCCACCGAACCTGCAAGCGCATTTACACTGGTGTATGGTAATCGCAACCGCGGCTCTATTATTTTTTTTGAAGAACTGGAAGGATTAAAGAATAAATATGTAGCGCGGTTCAACTTTATCAATATACTAAGCAGGGAGAAAACCGGGGCTTCTATAAATTCCGGAAGGATCAATTCAGAAAAATTAAGGGAACTTCAAAAACTGGTTGATTATAAAAGTATGGATGAAGTTTTTATATGCGGCCCTTATGAAATGCTTTTTTTAGTAAAAGAATTTTTAGAACAGCAGGGGGTTGATCAAAAGAAAATACATTTTGAATTATTTACTACTTTGGGTAGCGGGCCGTCCAAAAATGTACAATCGCACCGTCCCGTAAATGCAGGGGCAAAAAGCAAAATAACCATTCAATCGGATGGAAGAAGCATTGATTTTGACCTGGCATTTAACAGCGGGAGTATTTTAGATGCAGCCTTAAAACAGGGAGCGGATCTGCCCTTTGCCTGCAAGGGCGGGATGTGCTGTACCTGCAGGGCAAGGCTTACTGAAGGCGAAGTAAGGATGGATCTAAACTATGCACTGGACGCGGAAGAACTTGCAAAGGGATTTATACTTACCTGCCAGAGTCACCCGTTAACTGAAAGAGTAGTGATAGATTTTGATTCCAGGTAATCCACATTTAAAAGAAACGGTGTCCGATACCGGATACCAGTTTCATTCTCCGGATTAGCTGCTAATGAATAGCTATACTTTGGCCCGGCTCAAAAAAATTCAACCCGGTTTCCTGTGCCTTGTTCTGTATAATTTTTGATGGCCCCGTCAACTGAAATGTAAATTTATATGCCCTTTTTTTCCTCCTGCTTATTTGCATAATATCACCATTACTTAAAGCCAGTGAACTCCTGTTAAAGACTTCTTTTACATGTATCCGGCTAACGAGATGAGTTCGGTGAATACGACAGAATATATCATCCGGCAATTGATCTTCGAACCATTGTAAAACTTTGGCAACCAGCAATGGCCGCTCATTGCTAAAGTAAATTTTACTATAGCTGCTACTCGCCTCTACGCGGATAATATCTTTTACCAAAACCACTTTGCCCCCTTTATTGGTAGGTATTAAAAGCTGTTTCATTTTGATTAATTAAGTGGTTATTAGTAAAAACCGGTTTACCAGGTAATATTTAATTGAAGCTTACAACCAAATCATCACCTGTTTTTATATCACAGGAGCCTTTAATCGTCGAAATATTTGTGACTGCGTTTAAATGTGCCCAGGTAAAATCTTTTGGTATTTGGATTTAAAATATAACTACTTAAACAGGCTACGGGAATACTTTATAATTATTCGAAATCCCGGTTTGAAAGTTTTTAGACGTAAGGATAATGAAAATAAATACCTTACCCTGTCAAAGATTCAATGAAAACATTGAATCACCAATACGTAATTTGTAGTATATTGGATTGATCACTCAATGATTAATTTATATATCTATTGATATACCTCGAAAAAGAAATAACGTTATACCAGATGAAACCCTGTCAGCGCATCTTATTTATTTTCTTTTTTCTTTTTTGCACCTTTCCATGCATATCTCAAACAAAGACCATTAACAGGCTGAAGAAGAATATTGAGAATGCTACCAGCAGGGATGAAAGGCAACAGGCCATATTTTCATTGTGTGAACTGGGCTATATACTAAATCCCGATACCCTGATGGCCTATGCAGACAAGGCCGGGGTTACAGCAGCCGAACAAAATAATTTACATGATGCTGTAAGGGCGATGTATTATAAATCCTGCGCGCTTACCACAAAAGGATTGATCGATTCTTCCCTTTCCCTCGCCAACCAGTGCCTTGAAATATTAACGCACAAAGTGAATGACCCTTTGTTGCAACTAAATCTTTTTAATCAAAGGGGGCGTTGCTTTATGCGAAAAAACCAATACAAGGAAGCAATTGATATGGGTTACCGCACCATCAGCGGTGCAGAAAAGTTAAAGGATACGATAATGCAGATAAAAGGTAAAACTTTGATAGGCTGGGCTTACCTTGAAATGGGACAAACCAGCAATGCCCTGGCCTGGCATTTAAATGCATTAAATACCACTTCCAACACATTGCTGCTGGAAAAGTATGGGATACTTTTTGCCAACCTGGCGCTCAATTATAACAGCCTTGGAAAACCTGATTCCGGGTCTTTTTATATTGCTAAGGCAATTGCTTTTTCCAGGAAAGATGAAAATCTTTTTGCCTTATCCAATTCACTTGCTATCCAGGCCCAGCTTTTTGTGAGCTCAGGAAAAGCGTCGCTTGCAGAGGCACCGTTAAAAGAAGTAATAGGAATAAGAAAACTAATTGGCGACCCGTTTTATATTGTGTCGGATATTGGCCAGCTTGGGTTGTATTATGCACAAAACGGGCAGCCTGAAAAAGGCATCGCCATTTGCAGGGAAGGTATTGCTATGGCACGGGAATATAAGATCGATTCAAAGCTTTTTTTCCTGTACAGTTCTTTGGCAAATAACTATAAGGCAATGGGCGATTTTGAAAAATACGCGGGGGTACTGGAAGACGTCATTGCAATAAAAGATTCTGTTTATCAAAAAAATTCCGCCCTGGCGTTGGCAGAAATGCAAACAAAATATGAAGTGCAAAAAAAAGAATTCACTATTATTCAACAGAAACTGGACCTGGTCACAAAAAACTATTGGCTATACGGTGCAGCGCTGGCATCGTTAGCTGGTATTTTCATTTTCTATTTATTATTTCAAAATTACCGCAAAAGGCAAAAAATGAAAATGAAACAAATGCTCCGGGAAGAAAAACTTTCATCCGGAAAATCGGTGAAAGAAGCGGAAGAAAAAGAAAGAAAGCGGATAGCTGCCGACCTTCATGACAACCTGGGGGCATACGCTGCTTCCATTGTAGCAAACCTTGATAATATAACATTACAACAAGCTGATATAGAAAATATGACCGCATTGAGGGAGCTACGCAGCAATTCTCAATCCATTGTTTCGCAATTGGGCGATACCATCTGGGCACTAAAAAAAGAAGCGCTTTCATTAACTGCGATCAGCGACCGGTTAAAGGTACTGATACAAAAAATAGAACCGAGCTATCCAAACATAAAAATAGATGTAATTGAAAAAATTACCGATGATATTTTGCTGCCACCATCACAGGCTTTTCATTTATATCAAACAATACAGGAGGCCATCATTAATGCATTAAGACATAGCAATTGCAAACAAATAAAGGTGTTGTTTGAAAGTGATAAAACCTGGAAAATAAGCGTTTTCGATGATGGAAAAGGCATGTTAAATATAAATGGAAATAACCGGGAAGGAAACGGGATGATCAATATGAAGAATCGTTGTAACGAAGTTGGCTGGTCCATTGAGTGGGTGGTCAATGAACACAGGGGCACCAGTGTTGTTATTTCGCCTTTTGCAAATTGAATAAGGGTAACTTCTGCTATGCCCCGGTATCAATCGAGCCAGGCGGCTACTACAAATTGATTATTTTGTTTCACCCGCATATAGCTTATTTTTATATGTATCAAACATCTAAAACCCGGTTTAATTATGATTATAAGCCAGCAAAGTGCCACTAGTTAGCACCCATTTGATAGCAGCCGGGCAGTTTTCGCTATTGATCAAATCGTTCTCTTAAAACCCCTTCAAGTATTACTATTATGAAAGTCAGCATAGCCCTTACGGAAGATAATAATATCAACCGGAATACTTTTATGCAAAAGATAAAGGGATACCCGGAACTGCACCTGGTTTTCTCTGCAGAAAACGGGCACGATTGCCTGGAGGAATTGAAAGGCCTTCCATTACAATTATTGCCGCAAGTAATCTTTATGGATCTTGAAATGCCTGAAATGGATGGTATTGAAGCCATACAAATAGCAAAATCAATGTATCCCAAGATACATTTTATTGTACACACTGTTTTTGACGATGATGAAAAGGTATTTGAAGCAATTAAGGCGGGCGCCTCGGGGTATTTGCTAAAGCATGAACCAGCGGGTGTTATCAAGGATGCAATTGTAAATGTGTTGCAGTTTGGAGGCGCCCCCATGAGCCCTGCCATAGCCCGAAAAACCATGCAGCTGCTTAGTAAGTCCACACATGAAAAAGAAACGCACACTGCTTCCACCATACCAAAAATAATTACTGAAAGAGAAGAGGAAATACTGCAACACCTGGTAAATGGCTGGGATGCCAAACGTGCCGCTACTGAACTCAATTTAAGTGTATTGACCGTACGTAAACATATCGCCAATATTTACACCAAGCTGCACGTAACTTCCAGGGCGCAGGTGATTTCATTGGCGCACAAAAATAAATGGGTGTAAATTTTATCGTCGAAATTCATTTTGGACGTAGGTAACGTTTTTAAGATATGGGTTAAATTCATCAATAGGTCTTGGCAAAAAGTATCCATTTATCGATTCAGGATGAATAACACCTATTTCAATATATAGTCGGTCTGTGAAATTGGACCTGGGATAATCCTCGCCTTCTTCTTTAAAAGAACTTCTTTTGGTATCATATGGTAAATCACCTGATTTAATATTGATTTGATGAACATATTGAATCACTGCACAGTCTAATGCCCGGTTTGCTCCTTTATTAACTGGCATCCGCTCTCCACTTTTTTCAAATAGTTCTTTTAGCCCAGTATATGCATTTTTTATCATTGCAATGGATTTTGGTCTAATAAATTCAAGCAGTTTCCAAGTTCAATAATTGCACCTATTACAAATGGAATAGTTATTTCACCACAAAATTTTTGCTCTCCTTTGGCGCATTCTTCTGCGTATTCCAATGCTCTGCCTGGATTTTGTTCCCAAAAATAGGCTCCTCCTCCAAGCCAATCCCATCGGTTGTTACTTGATTTTGAGCCATATTTTCCGTTCAATTCATTTAACTCCAATTCTTCTACCACAACTATGGAATCCGGTTATTTGAAAAGGTTGGTGATATGGCAAAGGATTATCTCTTTGTTTTTTTAATAGCTGTTTTGGCGCGGGTAGTTTGCAAAATACCTGCATCAATAAGAAACTGCCTTGCAGTTTCTTTAGTTCTGCTTAAAGATTTAAAGATATAGCAAAGGTTAAAAATCCAAAAGGAGGGCATTACAGGCTATTAAAAAGCAGATACAACAGGGGGCTATTAAAATATGGCGCAATGGTGGATATTTTCCTTGAGTTTAATTATAAAGTCATTATAGAAGCCTCCTAATTAGGAGGCTTTTTTGCAT
>JBDTVX010000292.1:0-7689 GCA_040007015.1 Ferruginibacter sp.
GCAAATATGAAATCCACGAGTCATGTATATGCAATCCACGGGTCATGCAAATATGTAATCCACGGGTCATCCATATGTAATCCACGGGTCACGTATATGTTATCCACGGGTCATTTATATATATATAATCCACGGGTCATCCATGTGTAATCCACGGGTCATCCATATGTAATCCACGGGTCATCCATGTGTAATCCACGGGTCATCCATATATAATCCGCGGGTCATCCATATGTAATCCACGGGTTTCACCCGTGGCTATTCATATTCAACCCCTTCGGGGTTTTTAAAACTTTTATATTCAGGGCGTTTTAATAATTCATGGCGCTTCAGGTTTAGCTCCCATGGGCATAAACTCATCACTCATCATTCATCACTCATCATCCTGGTCAAATGCTACTACAAAATTTGTTGGAAAGGGGCCCTGCTGAAGCCCTGTTCCGGCACCGGCCCTTCCTCCTGCGCGCCTTAGATTTTTCAGTCGTAAAACTGCAGCCGCCAATTCAGAAATAGTAACCGCATTTATATATTTACCATAACATTCATGTAAACCATACCCATAGTTCATGTATACTGCGTCTCTTGCGGGGTTAAACTTTTTAGGATCGGGAAAGGCTTCAGGATCAAACATTGCTGCTGCGGTAAGTGCAAAAACTTTTGTCTTGGCCGGGATGGTGTAAGTCTTGGTTCCCTTGCCTTTTATCGACTGCCTGGTTTCGCTGTAGCGAATCACACCTGGCTGCGCGGGGTTAAATCGCAGGGCCTCTGAAACATAGCCGTACATCTTCTTCATATCTCTTTCCTGTGCCACTTTGATTGCGCCGGCCAGTATATCGGGCCGGTTTAGCAATTCGTCCAAAACAAGCATTACAGATTTATTGGTTGTTTCCAGTATCCCAGTTAGCAAGCCACCGATATTTCGCTGGATGGCGTCATCATCAAACCATGCATTACCGGGCTCCTGCTGCATCAGGATCAAACGATTCAGGATATTGTCGCTTAAAGTTTTACCATCTTTTAAAGCCTGCTTTCTATCTTCTATTATTTCCAAAATCCAGTCTTTTCTTTCAAGAGAAGCATCTACAGCTATTTTATGTTTCGCCGCGTTATTGGTGAAATTCAGGAACAGGTCATAAAAAAGAGCGCGGCACCAACGTTTCATTTTATCTTCAGAGGGCGACGGTACGCCAAAATAAAAATCCAGCAGGCGCACCAGCACCGGGTAAGACAAAGTTTGGGCAACATCCAGTTTACCGTAATCCTGTGCGTTGGCAATTATTTCATCAGCGTTTGTTCTCACAAATGAACGGATCAGTTCCATGTCATCTCTCTTTGTAGCTGCCCTTACAAAGTTCCTTTCCCGGTCAAATTGGGGATTGCTCCTATCCCATCCTAAAAAAAAGGCGCCCTTTTGATTGGCCATTTTTGTGGAGTTGATTTCCTCTACGGTAAAATCCGCATCCCTATCCAATAATTCTACCAGCAAATCATTTCTATTAACGGTCATTAACCTGAGCGCCCCTAATCTTAGTACCGGGAATCGCTTTTGAAGAAAATAAAACAAATTGGATTTACGAACACCCAGTGATATTTTAAGCTTTGCTGCAATCCGGGCAAGTATACCCGGTTCCGGGGGAATATCATTTTGGGAGCGCTTTACGGGCCTGTCCTCCTGGTACAGGTCGAGTATAAACTGGCCCGCACGGGTTTTCCTTAATTCAACTACAGCTTTTGCCAATTCATCGGGCAATTGTTCCATGCCTGCCATCACGCCGCCAAACTCTTCAGGCAAGACGAGAGGTGCAGCAACAGCGGCGAAAGCAATATCAGCCAAAGTTAATGTAGCACCCGCGATATATTTCCTGTCATCAGCGAGTGTATTGCTAACCTGTTCGAAGATCTTTTTTATAAAGGCCAACCGCTCTTCCTGGGATGTTGCTGCCAGTTCTAATTCTCTTGATAAGGCCCCGGAAATAGCGGAATACTTAATCATATAGGCCAGCTTCTCATTAAAAGGAACACCTTTCGTAAACACCCGCCGCGCAATTTTCGGGTGAGGGAGAAATGCTGCGTATACGTATTTGGTAACCGCATCACCCAACTCATTAGCAAATAAGTTATAAAGATCCAATACTTCTTTCTGTTTTAAAGGATCGTCCGGCAATAATTTTTTTCCGTGGATGTTGCGCTGTCCATAGTAGTGCAAAACACTGTTGGTAGTATAAATTAAAGCATCCGTATTTATAAGAACCGGGCTATTCCGGTGACTTTTATCGCCGGTTAACTTGTGAACCCTTGTCGTGAATAAGTGAGGTGCATGAAGTTCGTCTTTGTAAAGCATACCGTTCAAATCCAATATCCATCTTGCTATTTCATCGGTACCGCCCACGTTATTGCTTACGAAAGTGGGAACTACCTTATCATAATAAAAATCTTTCCTGAATTTGATCGTGCCGGAGGTATTATAGATTTCAATCATAGTAATGTCTGTATGAGGTAACAATTGTCAAAATAAATAAATTTTAGAAATCCACTATTCCAAATATCAAACTTATGAAACCACTCCAATGGAATTCCTGTTTTCAAATGAAAGGGTGTAATTTTTTGCCATTCATTATATCCATTCCACCGGGGTTAATAAATTTATGCCGGGCAAAATAAAATCTACCCTTTAAAGTGATACCCGGTTCTAAATCAAACATCTAATATAGTTCGGGTTTCTGAAATATCCTAAAAAAGGACTTTTTTTTTGAAATTGAAAATTGATTTAATAAAATGATGGTAAAATTTGAAATGCCATTTGATCCTTTTCAAATTTTTATTATTCTTATTACCCCGGAAAATTTTCGTAACATTATCGCCCTAGCATGCCCCCAAATAATTAAATAATGGCGCGGGTATCTAAATTATTAAATGATATCAAAATAAACTTTAACTAATTTGCAGACTGGAAGAAGAAAATTAAAATTGATGATATTGAACCCTGTTCCCGCAACCAAAATATAACGTTAGTAAGCATCTTAAAAAAATTTGTGATGAAAATAAAAAACCTTATCCCGCTTTTTTTTCTCATCCATTTTGCCGGTCCTGCAATTTGTCAGCAAACAAGTGAACTGGTAAAAAGTATCGGCGCCCAACTTGCAAAAAATGAAACCACAGTCAGTAAGGTGCTTTCCGATCCATCTTATTTATCCATTCATTCTTTAACTTCTTTCCGGGAAGTGATAGAACAAAATGCAAAGCCGGGAAGAATAAAATTAAATAGCGGCAATGAGCCCGGAACCGGGATTACCGTAAAAGGAATAGTAACGGATAAACCAGGAAAGCCATTGGCGGACAAATTAGTTTATGTGTATCAAACATCATCAGAAGGCTGGTACTCGGATACTGCCCCGCATATATTACAAAGAGAGGGAGACCGGAGGCATGCCAGGCTTTTCGGTTATTTCAAAACAGACCCAAACGGGAAATTTGAATTTAATACCGTAAAACCGAAAGGTTATCCCAATTCAACTTTACCTGCACATATCCATATAGAGATCTATTTGGATGAAGACAAAAGCTTCATATCCGAATTACAATTTGATGACGACCCGCGATTAACCGGAGACATCAGAAAACGATCAGTTAAAGAAAAGTACCTGGTTGTTAAAAATAGCGGAACGGATAATGATCCGCTGTATTTCTACACCATACAAGTTCCGGACTAAGGGCACCTACGGAGCCAAATTCAATAACAGGCAACTGTATGCTGTAAACACGATGCTCCTACTACTGAGTCTGGCATTAACCACCCGCACTTTAATAACGAAAAATATTTACGCCATTTGTCCAATCCGGCAAATTCAATCGTTATTAGGATATCGTTCAAATAATTTCAACAATTTAAATTTTAAAAAATGACAACTCAGGAAGTAGCCAACAAATTAGTAGCTTACATGCGCCAGGGGCAAATGTTTGAAGCCCAGTCGGAATTGTACGCAGATGACGTAGTTTGTATTGAACCCGAAGGTATGATGGCGCCACATCTTACAAAAGGAAAAGAAGCGGTTGCGGAAAAGGGAAAGCAATTTGCTGCCATGATTGAAGAACGCCATGGCGGTTCTTGCTCGGACCCTGTCGTAGGCGGTCGTTATTTTAGTCTCTCGATGACCCTTGATGCTACGATGAAAGGTATGGGCAGGCAATTGATAGAAGAGGTTTGTGTGTATGAAGTAAAAGATGGCCAAATTACGCAGGAGCAGTTTTTCTATTAATTGAAAATTGAAAATGGTTCTGAAGTTGACTATCATATAACTGGAGACGGGCATGCGTTAGGTAACTATTGATCCATTTAAAGAAACATGCTGTATTAATGCAGAAGTATTAATTTCCAATTCCTGTTTTATACTTCCTGCGATAAAATATTCAAATAATTAAATAAGCAATCATGAAAGAATTTTTATTGATTTTCAGAAGAGAGACTGATACCGGCGAATCTCAACCATCGCCCGAGCAAATGCAGGGAATGATGAAGGCCTGGCAGGATTGGATAGGCAGTATCGCTGCACAGGACAAACTGGTTAGTGCCGGCAACCGCCTGGGATCAGAAGGTAACGTAGTAAAGCCTGGGAACGTGGTTACAAACGGCCCGTATGTTGAAATTAAGGAGGCTATTGGTGGCTACACTATGATAAGGGCAGCATCGCTTGATGAAGCTACGGAAATTGCCAAAGGATGCCCGATTTTTACTGTTAACGGCAATGTAGAGGTGAGGCCGGTTGTGTCCATGTAATAAATAACATCAAGATCATAAACGCCTCTGTAATTTTACAGGGGCTTTATTATATGAAAGAAAACGAACTGATACCGCATTTATTCAGGACAGAATACAGGAAAATAATTTCAGTGTTATCCAATTTATTTGGCATTGAGTACATTGAAATTGTAGAAGATATAGTAAGTGATACTTTTCTTTTAGCAACTGAATTATGGGGTTTAAAAGGCTTACCTCCAAATCCAACTGCGTGGCTCTATACCGTTGCTAAAAATAAAGCCAGGGATTATATAAAACACGATACCATTTTTGCCCAAAAAATAACCTCGGAAATAAAGCAATCCTCTCCTGCATCAGAAGAAATTGAAATTGACCTGTCGGGCAAAAATATCAATGACAGTCAGTTGGCAATGATGTTTGCCATCTGTCATCCCTGTATTTCAACAGAAGCGCAAATTGCCTTATCATTAAACCTGCTTTGCGGTTTTGGAGCGGAAGAAATAGCCGATGCATTTTTAACCAATAAAGAAGTTATTTATAAACGGCTAACCAGGGCCAAAGAAAAACTTAGAGCAGAAAAAGTAAAAATAGAACAACCCTCCCTGGCAGAAATCAATAACAGGCTGCCTACCGTTTTAACCACTTTGTATTTATTATTCAACGAGGGATATTATTCCGCTTCGCAAAAAACAGCATTGCAGAAAGAACTTTGCGTAGAGGCCATGCGACTTGCTTTTTTGCTCATAGAAAACCAGCACACCAACAAGCCTGCTGTAAATGCATTGCTCTCCTTAATGTGTTTTCATTCATCCAGGTTTGAGGCAAGAGTAAATGAAAACGGCGAAATAATTTTATACCACGACCAGGATACCAACCTATGGAATAGGGAGTTGATCAGCAAAGGTGAATACTATCTTAACCAGGCGTCGCGGGGCGATCAATTGACAAAATATCATTTGGAAGCCGCGATTGCCTATTGGCATACACATAAGAGCGATACGCCAGAAAAATGGGAAAATATTTTGCAGCTTTACAATAAATTGCTGCAGTTGGAATATTCTCCAATCGCAGCACTTAACAGGACTTATGCGCTTGCAAAAGCAAATGGAAAAGAAGCCGCAATCATTGAAGCAGAAAAATTAAAATTAGCGGATAATCATTTGTATCATTCCCTGCTGGGCAACCTTTATACTACTGTTGATGGTGAAAAAGCGCTGCAACATTTTAATACCGCCTTACATCTTGCTAAATCAGATTCTGACAGGCTGGCCATTATTAAAAATATAAATGGGTTAAGCAATGGAGGGAACAACAACAATTAAATTTCGTATTACATGTTGGGGCACCCTTTGCGGGTGCCATTGCAGGCGGGAATGATTCCCGGTGCACATTGTTCGGCGTGTTTCATGACGCAACAAATGAGGGCGGGGCAAGCCCTGCCCCTACGTGCGCGACAATTTTATATTTTCATTAGCATTGGTTCCGGACAAGGAGGGCAACAAATTGCTAACTTCAGTATACAACTATCCACCGCAAATATCTACACAATGAAAAATTTATTACTTATCATTACCCTGATTTTGATACAGGCTGCGTTTATAAAATGTAGCGAATCTGTAAACCGCCGACATGCTTCAAAAACCAACCCGGAGATCGAAAAGCAACTAAAATCCTTATTAGCAGAAAAGGAATATTTTGAGCTAAAAAAATATTTTGAAACACATGAAAACGAAATCAGTGAAGAAAAAAAACTTTATTTTGAAGCTTTTATAAAAAACGCATTTAATCAAAATGAATTATCATTTCATTATGTTGATAGCATTTTAAAGACTTATCCATCGGACCTGGATGATTCTGCCAAAGTGGAATTATTAAACCTCCAACGGGATAACTATGTTAAAACCTTTCAATATGCAAATGCGGGAAAAATCGACCAGGAACTATTATCGTATTATCGAAAGTGGAAGGACAGTTTAAAAACCGCTGATACCGAAAACTTTTTTATTATTCACAATGGGCTCTCAAATGTGCCTGTGCAAAAAGTTTCGCTACCATTAATTGACTCCATAAAATGGGAAAAGGATAAAATTGGTTTAATGGAAGTGCCGGTCCGAAAAAATAGTATTATATATCAATTTGTATTTGATACAAGAGCAAGCATTTCAGTAATTACAAAAACTTTTGCAAAAAAAATAGGGTTGAAAATATTAGACGTTTCTTATGAGGAAAACAGCGGGATTACGGGAAATAAATTCAAGTCGAATCTCGGAATCGCTGATAGCCTGTATCTTGGAAACATCCTGATAGAACATGCTGTGTTCCAGGTTGTGCCGGATTCTATCATTGATTTTCCCCAAATTAAATTTTCAATAAATGGAATAATTGGCTTTCCTGTCATTAAAGAATTAAAGAAAATTGAGCTTTATCAGAACGGCCGGCTTATTGTTTCAAGCCATCCTGAAAAACGGCTTTTAAACAACCTTGCCTTTGATGCTTCTACCACGGTTGTATGCTTTAAAACAGGCGAAGACACCCTTTCCTTTCATTTTGATTTAGGTGCAACAGCCACCATATTGTATTACAATTACCTGGAAAAATATAAATCCAAAATTTTACAAACAGCGCTTTTAAAAACAAACGAGGTAGGCGGGGCAGGTGGAACAGAAAAGCGGGAAATGTATATTCTTCCGCAATTTCATTTGTATGCCGGAAATCAAAATGTAACACTGGATAGTGTAGCGATTCTTACGAAACCGATTTACCCGGGGCAAAAATACTATGGCAATATCGGACAAGATCTCGTGGGCAGGTTCAGGAAAATGACGATAGATTTTGAGTCTATGTACATTGACTTCAACTAACTGGCATCAACATTTCATCTGCCGGCCAATCTAATGGTTCCTCTTGAGTATTCGCAGCTTATTTCCAAATTC
>JBDTVX010000293.1:0-7683 GCA_040007015.1 Ferruginibacter sp.
ATATCCGGTACCATGTACCGTATAGATTTGCCAAGCCTGATTAACTCACGTATATGGGTAGACGAAATTTGAAGCAGGGGAGCCTGCAGGATATTAATATCCGCATTCAGTTTATTATCAATTTTAAAACCCTGACGTTCATAAATATAGAGAGGATGATTTTTAATGATCACCTCATAATTTTTCCATTTAGTTAAATTACAAAAGCTGTCGCTGCCCATTATAATAGCAAACGCGTGCTGGGGATATTTCTCTTTCAAATAAGCAAGTGTATCAACCGTGTAAGAAGGTTTGGGTAAATGAAATTCAATATTAGAGCCCTTCAATTTTGTTTCGCCTTCCAATGCTGATTGTACCAGGTGAAGCCTGTGATATTCATTTAGGAGCGAGGAAGAAGATTTCAGGGGATTGCGGGGAGAAACTATTAACCAGACCTGTTGCAGATCTGTGTTATTAATTACATGAGTTGCAATGATAAGGTGCCCAACATGCACGGGATTAAATGAGCCAAAGTAGAGACCGATCTTCATGAAAAATTATTATGGCTTATGGTGCAATACAGCCTTAGTATCTATTTCTTCCACCCATATGTTTTCCGCTTCGTTTAATCTTAAACTTAAATGATAACCGGCTACTAAAATGGAAATAGGATCACCCAGGGGCGCAACCTGGTCAATGATGATTGTTTCCCCCGGAACACAGCCCATTTCCATCAGTTTAAGGAAGATATCATCCTTTTCAAAATACTTTACTAAGACTGTTTTGCCTGGTGCAATTTCTGAAAGTCGCCTATCCATTTCCGGGTGGTTTTATTTTTTTGCAAAGGTATCATTCAAATTTGTTTGATAATTTCGAATTAGGAAAATAACTACATGGTAATCAAATTCTTTTTTAATAATGCTTCTATAAAAATACCTGCGCGTAAAAAATTAAAACAATATATCACCGCCCTGTTTGAAAAGGAGGGAACAGTAATTTTCTCTTTAAGTTATATATTTTGCTCTGATAAAGATCTTCTGTCTATTAATAAGGAATTTCTCGGCCACCACGACTATACCGATATTATTACATTTACACTTTCAAATCCTACAGAGCCCATCGAAGGCGAGATATATATTAGTGTTGATCGTATTAAGGATAATGCAAAGAAAATAGGTGTAAACATAAATGAAGAGCTTCATAGGATTATTTTTCATGGAGCTTTGCACCTTTGTGGATATAAAGACAAGATAACGGGAGAAAAAAAGGAGATGACCAATGCGGAAGATTCGTATCTGAACGGATATTTTCGGTAACCTGCCAGTTTAGAATCCTATACAATGTTCCACGAATCCCTGTTTCCACCTGAAACATTATAGCAAAGTAAGAAATCGGGTAAAATTTACGTGAACCTGGATTTAATAACTGCATAATTGTTCCACGAATCACAGTTTCTCACTGAAACATTTTTAAATTTGACTTATGGAGCGAAAAAAATGGACCCCTAAGGAAGAAATAACAGGCGAACTATTGAAATTCCGCGAAAAAAGAAAGTGGCAATTGGCCCTGAGACGATATGTTCTAGAAAAAAATATAAGTCCGGGTTATGCTTTTTATTTTGGTTTGAGCATCGATCAGTTTAGAAAATGGATCGAAATACAATTTACAGAAGAACTTAATTGGGGCAACTTTGGCCAGGCCTGGCAATTTGAGCATATAGTACCTTTGGCTTATTTTGATTTCTCGCATGAGGAAGACCTTAGGTTATGCTGGAGTTTTATAAATATCAAGGTTGAAAAAATTGAAATGAAGACAAACAGGCGCAATCGTACCGATATCATTGCCGCCCGGCCTTATTTTGAAGCGCTTTACGACAAAACCGCCTATTGCTTTTGTTTAAAAATGATTGAAAAAATAGGGGTAATAGAAAAATTAAATTTGGTAATCAAACCCTTAGTGGAAGAGTTTATCATTAAGAATAAAAAAAACCTCGAGATTGCTTCTTCCCTGACCAGGGAAGAATTCAATAGCCTTAATATGGGTATTCCCCTTCATGATATTTTACTTGAAAGAGCCATTATTGAAAAATTTGGCTAAAAGGCGCCTCTTTGATAATATACAGTTAAGTACCTTTGCTGCCCGAAATGTTTCCCGAATACGATATTATAGTTGTAGGAGCAGGCCATGCCGGCTGTGAGGCCGCCGCTGCTGCCGCCAATATGGGCAGTAAAGTGCTGCTCATCACCATGAATATGCAAACTATAGCCCAAATGAGCTGCAACCCAGCGATGGGGGGTATTGCCAAGGGACAGATTGTAAGGGAAATTGATGCGATGGGAGGTTATAGCGGCATCGTTACAGATCAAAGCATGATTCAGTTTAGGATGTTAAACAGGTCGAAGGGACCGGCAATGTGGAGCCCGAGGGCGCAAAGCGATCGTATGCTTTTTGCTGCAAAATGGCGGGAAATGCTGGAAAATACCCCGAATATTGACTTTTACCAGGATATGGTTGGCAGTTTGCTGATAAAGGAGGGCAGGGTTTATGGTGTTTCCACCGGCTTAGGCCACAAGATTAAGGCAAGATCCGTGGTTTTAACAAACGGTACATTTTTAAATGGAATTATTCATATCGGGGAAAAGCAGCTCGGTGGCGGGCGAATGGCAGAAAAGGCAGCAACCGGCATAACAGAGCAATTGGTTTCTCTTGGCTTTGAAAGCAACCGGCTCAAAACTGGTACTCCACCAAGGATCGACGGCAGAAGCCTTGACTATTCGAAGATGGAAGAGCAAAAAGGGGATGAGGAAATCATCGGATTCAGCTACCTGGATACGCCAAAAATATCTCCCCAACAACAAAAGAGTTGCTGGATCACTTATACGAGCGCTGAGGTACATGAAGTATTAAAAACAGGATTTGAAAAAAGTCCTATGTTCCAGGGTCGTATAAAAGGCACAGGGCCACGCTACTGCCCCAGTATAGAGGATAAGATCAACAGGTTTGCGGATAGAGACAGGCACCAGTTATTTGTAGAGCCCGAAGGTTTTAATACAATAGAAATTTATGTAAATGGTTTTTCCTCTTCATTACCGGAAGATGTTCAGCACAAGGCGCTGAAGTTAGTACCAGGATTTGAAAATTGTAAAATGTTCCGACCCGGCTATGCTATTGAGTATGATTTCTTCCCGCCAACACAGTTGAAATTCAGTTTAGAAACAAAGTTGATAGAAAGTCTGTTTTTTGCAGGCCAGATAAACGGTACCACCGGGTATGAGGAAGCCGCGTGCCAGGGGTTGATGGCGGGGATCAATGCTCACCAGAAGACCCGGGAATTAGAACCCGTAGTTTTAAAGAGAAGTGACGCTTATATTGGTGTATTGATCGATGACCTGATCAATAAAGGCACCGATGAACCCTACCGGATGTTTACCAGCAGGGCAGAGTTCAGAACCTTATTGCGCCAGGATAATGCTGATATCCGGTTGACTGAAATGAGTTACCGGTTAGGACTGGCATCACAGGAAAGAATGGAAAAAGTTACAAAGAAAAAGGAGTCTGTGAAATTGGCAAAAGAAATTCTAAGCAGGATTTCGGTAGAGCCTGGGGAAATTAACCCGCTGTTGGAAAGTATACCATCGGCTACCTTACAAACAAAACAAAAAGCGTTACAAATTTTATTGAGGCCAAATATCAGCCTCGATGCGATGGTAAATGCTGTTACCCAATTAAGAACAGCCTTAGAGCCATTTGACCGGGAAACCCTGGAGCAGGTAGAGATATTAGCCAAATACGAAAGCTATATAGATAAGGAAAGGGAATTGGTAACAAAGATGAGCCAGCTGGAAGAGTTGATAATCCCTGATAATTTTAGTTACGACAAATTATTTTCACTCAGCAACGAGGCAAGGCAAAAATTTGCTAAAATAAGGCCACATACAATCGGCCAGGCATCCCGTATATCGGGTGTTAATCCGAGCGATGTACAAATACTGATGGTTTTTATGGGTAGGTAATAATACATAATTACTTGATTATTAATATCTTATGTAGCAATTTCTTTATTTTTCGATGTTTAAGCAATTTTTTAAATAAGACGAATGTGATATTATAATTACAGGCCCTATATAATTGTTTATATATACTTCATCAAAGATTTATGTAATTCAGTAGTAAGAAAATTATTTATAACTTCAATCACAAAAATATACGACATGTCACTTCATTTTTCTCCAGATACACCTAAGGAATTGGTATTTGAAAATATAACAGAATATCTTCATCAGCAAAATTTAAAAATAGATAAACACGACAGCACCCGCCCCTGGGGTGGCTTTTTTGTTTTGGATGAAGGGGAGGCGGAAAAATTTATTGCTTTATTTTTTCCTCATCTTACAAAGGAAGAACTAACAATAACGGGTAAGCTAAGTCCCAAAATCTTAGTTGTTGCTCCAGGTAAAAGACTAAGTTGGCAATATCATCACCGACGTGCTGAAATATGGAAATTGATAGAAGGTACAGCAGGGGTGGTAACCAGCGACACTGATGAAGAAAAAGAAACAATCCTTTTAGAAATCGGGGACATCATTCAATTGGAGCAGGGAGAACGCCACCGCCTGGTAGGGTTGGAAGGCTGGGGAATAATTGCAGAAATATGGAGACATACCGATGAATCAAATCCAAGTGATGAAGAAGATATAGTTAGGGTTCAGGATGATTTTGGAAGATAAAGCCATTAAACGGCTTGCAGGAATAGGGGGACCAACCTTACTGAATAGGCAAAACATCATTAAGGGTTTCCGAAGCTTTTAATACAGAATTTATTGGGATTTTGCCTGCCAGCAAAAAAAGAAAAACGGTTTTTCTTCTTTTTTAACCGAATCCTTTAAAACAGTATTCGTGTTTAAAAATCGGCACATTTAAAATAACTGAATTTGTAATACCCCCTGGTCATCAAATCTGTGAAAAATGCAAACAATATTTATAATTATGTAACACATTAAAATGATGTTATATGTAATTTTACCTGGTCAACTCTATTCTAAAATTTAAAAAATATTACATGTCAACATTAGTAACGGTTGTTTTAGTTTTGATAGTTGCCGGAGTAATCTTATACCTGATTAACAGGTACATTCCAATGGATAGTACCATTAAGAGCATTCTAAATATTGTAGTAATAATTGTAATAATAGTATGGTTGCTTAAGGTATATGGTATTTGGGGTTCTATTTCTTCTATTAAATAAAACGAAACGAAAAGCCAGGTAATGAAAGAGGCTAATCATCCGGATATAGATGTTCTATTAAGATGTAAACTATTTGCCATTTAGTAAGATCCCTGTTGGTTTTGTAACGTATCGTGGTTTGCAGGCCGTTATATGATAAAAACAACAGAAAAAACATATAGGTAAAACGTAGCCTGTAAATAACCAGCGACGTCTTATCCTGGTAGCAATATTCCATCTACTGATCGTTTACCACCGGGTGATATATTCTTTCAGCATTTTGTAATATTTCTTTTTTATCAAGTGTCATGTGTTTTGTTTGTTGATTTTGAAACATCTCCATCTGGTCTTTATAATGTGGGGAATCCGGATGCTGCGAAGCGCCAAAAGTATTGATTGATTCTATAATTGGAAGGCCCTTTTTTGGATAACGGACAAAGCATATATAAGCATCCCCGACAGTTATTTTTCTCATGCCATTGATATAGGGCTCAGTATAGGCGGCCGCAAGAATATCCGGCAAACCATCGGCCGGCCGGGCATCATTACCCCTCACCAGTTTTTGTATATCACCTAAAGTAAGATCTACAGTGCCAAAATTTTTTAGCATATAATCAGTTATATATTTCAAGGCGTCCACACTTTCGGTGATGGTTACCTCCCGGGCCGGGCTACCACCCAGTTTTTTTGAAAAATAATCATACAACAATAAGAACACAGCCGCACCCTTGCTTGTTTTAATCGCCTTGTTATCCCATAGTTGCAGGTGGGTGATCACATCTTTTAGTAACGGGTAATCAGCGGGAATTAAAAAGTGTAACATACTATCAATGCCATATGGAAACTGTAATTGATGCGGATATTGCCTGTCGAACTTAATACGTTTAAAATATTCATAGTCTATTTTATCGATGGCGTTCACCAGTTCTGTAACGCGCTGGCTACGGTTATTACTGAACCTTTCAAATCCATCATTCGGGTCATAGTTTTTAGGATCAAGATTAAATTTTTTTTCTGTTGCAAGGAAAGGGGAATGGTTGGTATTAAACAAATAACCCGATCCCGGATTTATGTACTGGGGCAAAGCCGTAACAGGTTTAAATTGTGTCCATAAGGTTGCGGAAGTATTTCCGGGTAAAATCTTTTTCCATTTATATTGTGGATCGGGGTTACGTATGGGTAGTTTCGCATTGCTGATATAAAAAATGGTATCGAAACGGTCGGCATATACGATATTGAACATCGGTAAACTGGTCATACTGAGGGCCTGGTAAAATTCAGTAAAGTTTCGTGCCTTGTTCATCCGGTACCATTCTTCCAGTGCCTTGCAATCCATGCTGGCCGGCAGGCGCATGGAGAATACCCCTTGTTTTGTTTTTACCGTTGCGCCATATTTACTCCAAAACACCTTCTTGCTAACGGTAACGGGTATACCCTTTATTTTCAGCCTGGCTTTTTTAATTTCCAGGTTAAGCCATTGCCCGTCAAATTTGTATTGATTATTATCAGCCGGATTTATCTGTAACTGGTATACATCTATTTTATCAGGGTTGTTAACGGTATGCGCCCACCCAAGGTTTTCGTTGGTGCCATGAAAAATAAGGCAACCACCCGGGAACAGGCCGCCCAGCATATTCCAGCCTTGTTCACTTTGCACATGCGCTTCATAAAATGCAGTGGGCCCTTCAACAGGCTGGTGTGCATTAATAGCAAGGAAGGCTTCGCCGGTAGTGGTTTTTGATGGGTGAAAAGCAAAAGCATTTGAACCCTGGGACGAAAAACCCGGAAGAGTGCCAACAGTACCGCCTAATATTTCAGGTAATGTATTATCTACACCACAAAAAATACTGAGTGAAAAAACAGTCGCGGTGAGGTATTCCTTCTCATCAAAAGGGAAAGCTTTTTTATATTTTATTTCGCCGGGATGTGTACTGGCATAATCATTTAATCCCTGTACATACCCTTTTACCAACGCCACAAAATCCGGGCTGAGCGTATTCCATTGTTCATCTACCAGTTGCCTGCAGCGTAAAAGGTTTACTACATAATCTGCTTCCGCCCCTTTTTTACCTAAGGCAGAACCCAGTTTTGCCTTACCGGATAATACCACTAATTGCAGTGTATTGAAATCATCTTCCGCATGGGCCCATGCAAGTCCGTAGGCTACTTCTGCATCGGTAGGTGCAAAAATATGAGGAACGCCAAAGCTATCACGTGCGATGGTAATGTTGGCGGGATTGATTTGAGCAGAAGCAAAGCCCGTAAATAAAACAAGGCATAGCAATAAACTTTTCATGCTGAAAAGTAAGATAAAATACAGAATGCTTCTTAAAATTATTGAAAATAAAATAGTCAAAAGTAACCAGCCATCTTTATTACCCGGGTATCATACAGGTAAAAAAAGTTAGCTTTGCCGATTACAAATGCCTGGTATAAAATGCTTACACCGCAACAAATAATTGATCAAACAAAAAAATGGA
>JBDTVX010000294.1:0-7680 GCA_040007015.1 Ferruginibacter sp.
TTCCGGCTTTTGTTCCGGTGGGATTTCACGGCAGGTATTTTTAGAATTTGCGCTGTGCGCTGTAAAACAGGGCGTATGTAGGAACGGGCTGAGGCCTGTTGCATGTAGGCGCTGGAATTATGTACTTGTGCCTACCTTTAACTTCTACAGGTCCACAGGTTTCACCTGTGGTTATTCACATTCAACCCCTTCGGGGTTTTGGGGCCTTATTCGGTAGGTTGGTATTATTCCGGCTTTTGTTCCGGTGGGATTTCACGGCAGGTATTTTTAGAATTTGCGCTGATTACTTCTGCCGGTCAACAAAAATAACGAACAAAATTTCCAGTGCACATACAGGATATTTTACCCTTCTTTCGCAGGTGCATTCAATGTTTTCCAGAGCAGGTCTTTCAGTTCCGGCAAGCCCTGTCCGGTAATAGATGAGATAAATATATGGGGAATTTTTTTTGGCAATTCCCTGGAAATGGCCGCCCTTAATTCATCATCCAGCATATCGTTTTTGCTGACGGCGATCACGAAATCCTTTTGCAGCATTTCCGCATTGTATTCCTTTAATTCGTTTACTAATATTTCAAATTCTTTTTTATGGTCGGCGCAATCGGCCGGAATTAAAAATAATAAAATGGAATTCCGTTCGATATGCCTTAAAAAGCGATGCCCCAGGCCCTTGCCTTCCGCCGCTCCTTCAATGATGCCCGGCAGATCGGCGATGCAAAAACTTTTGCCATCCCGGTAATCCACCATGCCCAATTGCGGCACAAGGGTGGTAAATGCGTAGTTAGCAATTTTTGGTTTAGCGGCTGTAATTACAGATAGCAGGGTCGACTTACCGGCATTGGGAAATCCTACCAGGCCCACATCGGCCAACACCTTTAATTCCAATAATTTCCAACCTTCGGTACCATCTTCACCGGGCTGTGCATATTCGGGCGCCTGGTTGGTGGCAGTTTTAAAATTACTGTTGCCCAGGCCACCACGTCCGCCTTTTACCAAAATCACTTCCTGGCCGTCTTCTAATATTTCCGCTTCCTGTTGGCCGGTTGCCTCGTCCCGGGCGATGGTACCCAGTGGCACTTCAATAATAATATCCTTTCCGAACTTGCCGGTACTGTTGTTTTTACTTCCGCTTTCCCCGTCTTCAGCAAGCACATTTTTGTAATATCGCAGGTGCAATAGTGTCCATAGTTGCGAACTGCCTTTTAAAATAATATGTGCGCCCCGCCCCCCGTCTCCGCCATCGGGTCCTGCCATGGCATTGTATTTAGTACGCATAAAATGCCTGCTTCCCGGCCCTCCATGGCCACTGCGGCAAAAAATTCTTATATAATCTATAAAGTTTGATTTTTCCATAGCAGGCAAAGGTCTGTAAAGTTTTTTATGAATTACATTTGTTACAACATTAAAAAGGCTATGAAAAAAGCATTGTTCCTTTTGCTGGTTGTTTGTAATGCGTGTTCCACTTCTCAAAAAACCGGCGGTGATAGCTCAAAAGGTACCCCGGTGTGCATAAAACAACTGATAAAAAAATTCGAAATTGCAAAAAAGCAAAATCCTCCCCGCAGTATCTATAGTTACCGGTACAATGATCAGACAGTTTATTATGTGCCTGCTATTTGTTGCGATCAATACAGTGATCTATATGATAGCGACTGTAATTTGATCGGGCATCCTGATGGCGGGTTTACCGGGAGAGGTGATGGATGGATACCTGATTTTAATGAAGCTAAAACAGAAAAAAAATTGATTTGGAAAGATAGCCGGTAAAATTGTTAAATAAAGTACGCTGAAGGTTGGAGCCTGTTCATTTTGTATGCCTTTTTTTAAAGGAATATTACATGCCATTCAATAACCGGCAATTTCTTTTATTCTTATATTCAATTGAAGTAATCCGTGATATTTTTCGGCAAATTAATTCGTCCTTTTATATGGACTAATTTTAAAAGCCGTGCTTCTCTAAAACACAAACCTGAAAATTTAAAAGGTACAACGTTTATAACGTATTTTATTAACCCTATATACTTTATTTACTTTTATATACTTCATTCCCTATCTACTTAACAATTGTTTATTTGTACGAAAACAGGTTCCTTTAAACAAAGACACCACATGATTTTTCTGGTTGCAGATCGTAATATGGTAAAGCCCAGTTGATCTGCCATTGTGCAGTTCTTTTGCTTCAGCAGTTAATACATCTTCCACATGAACAGGTTTGGTAAAGTTGATAGCAGTATCCAATGCAACCGATAATACATTGCGGTTGTTACAGGCAAATGCAAAGCAGCTATCGGCCAAAGAAAATGCGATGCCGCCATGAACTATTCCAAAGCCATTGATCATTTCTTTTCGTACGGTCATTTTAATTTTACTATAACCTTCTTTTATTTCCAATATTTCAATGCCGAGCCACTGGCTAAAGAGATCATGTTGCATCATATGATCAACAACTTTGCCTGCTAATAAATCCTTGTCTGAATTCATAATTATTTTATTTAACTTATATACTTTATTTGCTTTATATACTAAATCAACCTACTCCCCTTTAAACCGCGGCGCTCTTTTTTCAATAAAAGCAGCAACACCCTCCTTGTAGTCATTTGTGTTAGCGGCTTTGTATTGCAGTTCATCTTCTTTTTTCAACTGGTCCTCCAATGAATTATCCATGGAAGCGTTCAAAGCCTGCTTCGTGTAAGCCAGGCCCTTAGTTGGCATTTGAGAAAGCGTTACAGCCAACTTTAAACTCTCCGCGGCAAAATTTTCATCCGCAAACACTTTATAGATCATTCCTATCCGTTCCGCCTCCGCAGCGGTCACTTTATCGCCCAACATCATCAATGCGCTGGCTTTTTGAAACCCGACCAGGCGGGGTAAAGTAAATGTGCCGCCACTATCCGGGATCAATCCAATTTTACTAAATGCCTGGATGAAAGAAGCTGATCCGGCCGCCAACACTATATCGCAGCACAATGCGATATTAGCGCCCGCTCCGGCAGCTACGCCATTTACCGCGGCTATCACCGGTTTTTCAATTTTCCGGATCCTTGTTATGATTGGGTTATAATGCTCTGACAAGATTACTTCAAAACCCGGGGCATTTTCACCTACCAGTTCGCCCAGGTCCTGCCCCGCACAAAATGCTTTTCCGTTCCCCGTTAAATAAATGACCCGGATATTTTTATCAGCAGCACAATCATCCAATAGCTTTTGGAGTAGGAAGGCCATCTCCCGGTTAAACGAATTGAATTTTTCGGGACGGTTAAGAGTAATGATAGCAACCGAATCTTTTATTTCAAACAGGATGGAAGGCATAGATAAATTTTTGATGTGGACTATACAATTGAAGGATGCTGTTTCCCTTTCTGCTGGTAAAATTAATGACATTTAAAATAATCGAATGGCTCCTTGCAATCCTGGCATTGGTATAAAGCTTTGCAGGGAGTAGACCCAAACCGGCTGATGAGTTTTGTGTGGTAGGAATTACATAAAGGGCATTGGATTGCCTCGGATTCGGCAAACAGCCTGGTATCACAAACAACCTGTTTCGGATTGGGTGGCGCAATTCCATAAGCCTTTAATTTTTCTTTTCCTGCTTCACTCATCCAGTCTGTCGTCCATGCCGGCGAAAGTATGGAAGTGATCTTTATATTTTTATAACCATGTTCAAGTAATTTCAACCTGATATCAAAACTGATTGCATCCATTGCCGGGCAGCCGGAGTAGGTGGGAGTGATCAATACTTCAACGCTCGCGGAAGCTCCCGGCAGGAATATTACATTCCTGATAATACCTAAATCAGTCACGGATAAAACCGGCACTTCGGGATCAGCAACTGTTTCAAGTATGCCCCATATTTTTTCTTCTTCTGTTGAAAGACCGATATGTTGACCAGGTTGATTCATGTGTAATAGGTTTCTTAAACAGGTTGATTTTGTTTACCATTTTGCTCCTGGGTATGTTCTTTGGAGGTATTGCATTTCCGATAAAATAAATCCCATGTGCTCCGTGTGAGTGCCTGTTTTACCTCCTGACTGCATGAAAACGGCCTCCTGCTTTCCTCTTTCAAAGTCAGGGGACCACAGGGTTGCTTCTTCCAGAATGGCCCTCACTTTTTCAAGCCATGGCCGCTTTAATAAAGTTAAATCAAATCCGACCACGGTTTCATTTTCATATGCTGCCGGCATAAAAAATTCGCCCGTGTAGGGCCATAGGTTTTCTATGGCATTCAGCATTCTTTGATGACTTTCCTGCGTACCATCGCCCAGGCGTATTACCCATTCACTACTCCATTTTACATGATAGGTTACTTCTTTAAGTGATTTTTCTGCAATTGCTGACAATTGTTCGTCATTGCTTTTTTGCAGCTGTTTATATAACAGATCCTGGTAAACGCTGCAGAAAAACTGGCGTAAAATAGTTTGTGCCCAATCACCTTTTGGTAATTCAGTTATTAGCAGGTTTTTAAATTCTCTTTCTGTTCTTAAATAGGCGAGGGTATCTTCGGTGACCTCACCCCCCGCCCTCTCCAAAGGAGAGGGAGCACTGGTCCCTGCTAAATTGCCAGATTCTTTATTTTTCAGCAGAGCAGCATATTGATAAAAATTTCTTGCTTGTCCCAGCAGGTCCAGTGAAATATTGGTGATAGCAATATCCTGTTCGAGTATTGGGCCGTGACCACACCATTCGGCATTGCGTTGCGCGAGGATCAGGTTGGTGTCGGCGAGGTGGAGGAGAAAAGCCCCCCTGCCCCCCAAAGTGAGGTTCCAGGAAGAGTTTTTATCCTGTTGATTTTGTTTGTTAATCGCAGAGTTGGAGTGATGCATAATTAAATAGCGCTTCAAATTATTTTACGCTTCTTAAGGCCCTCCATTGGAGGGATTTGGGGAGGCTTTTTCACATTTGTTTTAACTCATCCGGTAAATCATAAAATGTGGGATACCGGTAGATTTTATCCATAGCCGGCTCATAAAAACTTCCGGCATCGTCGGGATTGCTGGCATGTATGTGTTTACTTTCCACTACCCAGATACTTACGCCTTCCTGCCTGCGTGTATACACATCCCTTGCATTTTCTATAGCCATTGCTGCATCTGCCGCATGAAGGCTGCCGGCGTGTTTATGATCGAGCCCCTGCTTGCTGCGAATAAATACTTCCCAGAGTGGCCAGGTAGACCCCCCACCTCCAAAAGGAGGGATTTCCGAAGAGCTTTTTAATTCGCTACTTCCTATACTTTCCATCGGGATATCCCCATAATAGAATTTTTTTAAATAGTTCATAATAAAAAAGATTTCTGAATTTTTATACTACTTCTTAAGCCCCTCCTTTGGAGGGATTTTGGGAGGCCTTTCTTTTCTCTGCATAAACCACCGCCGCTTCCCTTACCCATGTGCCTTCTTCATGTGCCTTTACCCTGGCAGCCAGCCGTTGTTTATTACAAGGGCCATTACCTTTTACCACATTCCAGAATTCATCCCAGTTTATTTCTCCAAAATGATATTGTTTACTTTCTTCATTCCATTTGAGCGCTGTATCGGGCAGGTTCATCCCCAATATTTTAACCTGCTCAGCAGCCATATCTACAAAATTCTGCCGCAATTCATCATTGGTCTTTCTTTTGATCTTCCATTTCATGCTCAGGTCGTTGTTTGTGCTTTCACTATCTTTTGGCCCAAACATCATCAGGCTCGGCCACCACCACCGGTTAATGGCATCCTGGCACATTGCTCTTTGTTCCGCCGTACCCCTGCTTAATACCAATAAGGTTTCAAATCCCTGGCGCTGGTGAAAACTTTCTTCCTTGCAGATCCTCACCAACGCCCTTGCATAGGGGCCATAAGACGTGCGGCACAAGGCCACCTGGTTTAGAATGGCGGCGCCGTCTACCAGCCATCCGATGGCGCCCATATCTGCCCAGGTTAGAGAGGGATAATTAAAAATAGAAGAATATTTCGCTTTGCCGCTGTGAAGATCGTTGATCATTTCATCCCGGGTGCTGCCCAATGTTTCGGCTGCGGAATATAAATACAAACCATGACCGGCTTCGTCCTGCACCTTTGCGATCAGGATGGCTTTTCTTTTTAAAGTCGGGGCCCTTGATATCCAGTTGCCTTCGGGAAGCATGCCTACGATTTCACTGTGCGCATGCTGGCTTATCTGCCGTATATTGGTTTTTCGATATGCGTCCGGCATCCCGTCTTTGGGTTCAATTTTAATTTCCCTGTCTATTTTTTGCTGAAATAAAATATCGGGATCCTGAATTGTCATACGGTGAATTTTAATAGCAAAAGTATAAAAAAACTAACAACTGTTAGTTAAAAAATATGGTAACTATATATCAGTTGGGAGTTATCAGGGGTATAAGACATATTAAAATTTTACAGATATTTTTATTTATTAAAAAACCGGAGGTTAATATCCGGGTGCTTGACTTTATCAATTCCCTTGTGTAGGTTTACAATTAAAAGCATAAATGAAATTACTGGTATTTATCTTATTATTTGTAGGTTGCAAATCTGAGGAAGATAATTTAAGTAGGTATAGTTATTTGCTTTATGGCAAAGATGCGCTTGCCAAGGATGTTGTTGGGACTTGCTTTTTTGTAAGGAATAATAATCACATATTTATAGTAACAGCTAACCATATTGCTTGCGGGTGCACACGTGAACACAAAAGAGATTACCTAAGCCCTAAAAAAATGGAAGTTTTACTTAATGGTTGCCCTCAAACACTCTCAATTGATATATATAAAAATTGGAAAACGTGTGATTGCAATTCACCTGACTACTTTATTGATACTGTTAGTTCTATCTTTAGTCCATATATAAATTCAATAGAACAATTTAATTTACCGATTCCAGACAGTACTAATATTGAAAAATTTACAATGTTTGGCTATCATCCTACGGATGATATATTTTCATTAGATCAGCCTGCATTAAAAACAGAAATAAAAAGTAAATTTAGTGTTTTACCCGTAGAAGATGATAGTCATAACATCATTCCATCTATACATTCAGTTGCTTTTGGAAACGAAGTGAATATTGATATGGCATTAGAAGGAGATTCCGGATGTCCAACTTTTATTAAAGATAAATCAGATGGCAAATGGAAGTTTATCGGATTATTTGTCTCAAAAAAAGTAGGAGCAAACAACAGGATTTATATTACAAAAAAAAAGATTGTAGAAGATGCTATTGTGAATTACGGGATAGATAAGGGCAGATAATAGCATCTTTTTTTATAACGCCATCAATTCCATTAAAATTTTTCTGTAATGCTTTGGAATTATTAATTCCCTTCTGTTTACATCCTTCTAATGAAGAGTATATAACTAATAAAAAAATAGGCAATAATTTTCTATATACCATACAAATAGTTTAAATTTGTGATGGACATAACAGAGCAAAATGTATTAATTTAGGTAGCTGAGAACTACCTATTTTTATTTGTTTAAAGGTAATTTTTAAATTTTGAATGCAATAAAATTTATTTTAGGATTAATTGCCGTGTTAGGCTGGATTGCATTATTTATGTGGTTATTAGACAATGCACCAAAATATAGATGGATAATTTATGCATCTGCCTTTATTGGATGGTGTACAATCGGTTGGGCAATACTGATGTACATTTCAACTGGCGGTAAATGGCCCCCTAAAAGCAATAGATATAATAATTGAAATAATGCA
>JBDTVX010000295.1:0-7538 GCA_040007015.1 Ferruginibacter sp.
TTGTCATTTTTCTTTTGCTACCTACATATCGTCCCTAGCGGGACCGGTGGATTATCATTTTTCTTTTGCTACCCACATTTCGTCCCTAGCGGGACCGGTGGATTATCATTTTTCTTTTGCTACCTACATACCGTCCCTAACGGGACGGGTGGATTATCATTTTTCTTTTGCTACCTACATATCGTCCCTAGTGGGACCGGTGGATTATCATTTTTCTATTGCTACCCACATATCGTCCCTAGCGGGACGGGTGGATTGTCATTTTTCTTTTGCTACCTACATATCGTCGCTAACGGGAAGGGGTAGCCGCTAGTTGAAACGCCGCCTCTTTTACATCTCTTGAATTTCCCCCGATAAAAATTTTAAAATCGCCCGGCTCATATATGTACTTCAACTCATTGTTATAAAATTTCAGGTCTGCGGCAGACAAGGAAAATGTAACTGTTTTACTTTCCCCTTTTTTTAAAAATATTTTTTGAAAACCTTTGAGTTCCTTTACCGGCCTCACCACGCTGCCGACCATATCACGGATGTATAATTGTACGGTTTCTTCGCCATCAAAATTGCCTGTGTTGGTAACCAGTATCTTTGCAGATAATTTTCCGGTTGTGGTGATGGAAGATTTACTCAATTCAATGTCCCCATATTGAAAAGAAGAATAACTTAATCCATAACCGAAAGGAAATTTGGGGCTATTGGGCAGATCGGTGTATGCTGAAACGTAATTCAGATCATTCTCATTTTTCGCCGGCCTGCCTGTATTAAAATAATTATAGTAAACAGGTATCTGGCCCTCTGTCCTTGGAAAGCTGATGGGCAATTTACCGGATGGATTATACTCCCCGAACAAAACATCCGCGATCGCATCACCGGCAGTTGTTCCTAACCACCACGTGTACACTATTGCGGGCACGTTATCTGCGGTCCAGTTAAAGATCAACGGCCGGCCAGCGTTGATCATTACCACTACCGGCCTACCGGTCGCCTGTATTGCTTTGATCAGCTCTTCCTGAACGCCAGGCAAATGAATATTGCTCCGGCTTTTTGCTTCCCCGGTCATATCCCTCGCCTCGCCCACACTTATTATTACCACATCGGCCTGCTTCGCAGCTTCCACTGCTTCTGCAAAACCTGCCGTGGAACTATCGTTGATATTACATCCCCTGGCAAACAGTAATTTTGTATCGTTGCTTAACTTACTTTTAATCCCCTGCCCTTGTGTAACAATGGTAGATGAATCATCGGGCCAGTCATAACTCCAGAAACCCAGGTTATCCCTTACCGCTTTTATAAACGGCCCAACCAGTGCAATCGTTTTCGTTTGTTTTGACAAAGGCAGCAACTGCTTCTCATTCTTTAATAATACGATACTCTTTCGCGCAATATCCCTGGCAGCTATCATGTGAACCGGGTTATTCATTTCCCTTTTTTCTCTTTCTGCATTGCAGAATTTAAAGGGGTCGTCAAAGAGACCGAGTTCAAATTTCTTTGTCAAAATTCTTTTTACCGCATCGTCTATCAATACAATTTTCACTTTACCATCTTTTACCAGCTTTGCAAGATTGTTGATATAACTCCTGCTCTCCATATCCATATCGCTACCGGCTGTTAAGGCCGATAAAGCGGCTTCATAATTATTTTTCACAAAACCATGATTGATCATTTCACCCACACTTCCCCAATCACTCACCACAAAACCTTTGAAGTTCCATTTGCCTTTTAATATATCGCGTTGCAAATATTTATTCCCGGTTGCAGGAATGCCATTGAGGTCATTGAATGAATTCATAAAAGTTGCGGCGCCTGCTTCAGCCGCGGCTTTAAATGGTGGCAGGTAAGTTTCCCATAATTGCCTTTCACTCATATCAACCGAATTATAATCACGACCACCAACCGCTGCTCCGTAAGCTGCAAAATGTTTGGCGCACGCCATCACTGCATCTGTATTGCCCAACCCCTTTCCCTGGAAGCCCCTTACTCTTGCGGCGGCTATCAGCGACCCCAGGAAAGGATCTTCACCGGCTCCTTCCATCACCCTACCCCAGCGGGGATCACGGGCGATGTCAACCATTGGCGCAAAGGTCCAGTGTATGCCGGACGCAGCAGCTTCGGTTGCCGCAATTCTAGCTGATTTTTCCATTGCATCAAGATCCCAGCTTGCAGCCTCTGCCAGGGGTAATGGAAAAGTAGTTTTAAACCCATGTATCACATCCTGGCCAAAAAGTAGTGGGATTTTTAATCTTGATTCCATGGCGATCTCCTGTAACTCCCTGGTATGTTGGGTACCCATAATGTTGAGCATCGAACCAACGCGCCCTTTGCGGATCTGGTTCTGTTTATCACCATCCTTTGTTATTGGGCCCGTAGCTTCAAAATCGCCATTGTACTGGTTTAGCTGACCCACTTTTTCATCCAGTGTCATTAGTTTCAATACCGAATCAACACGTTGGCCGATCGTTTTTTTTTGTGCAATACATAAAGAAAATTGTGTTGTTGCAAGTAAAAAACAGAGGCTGGATTTTAATTTCAGGAACATGGTTCTATTTTTAGTTTGATCTTTAAAAATGGTAATGGAGCCAATGTACCACGGTCTGACGAGCGTCTGACCATGGTCCATTGGCTCCTTCCTAATGAGTTAAAATACTAACGTCGCAATAGAATGGGGCCTGGCAGTTACCTGCGCAGCCTTCCCATTGATCCATAAATAATAAGGAGTAACAGTGCTCCCCTGGTTCATTACAATTACCACCGTTTTGCCATCACTATTCCCGAAAGCTGTAGTAAGCAATTGGCTGCGACTGGCAGAACTGCCGATGCGTTTTGCCCCCGGTTTAATAAATTTAGAAAAATGGCCGATATAATAATATGCATTTGTATAAATTAGCTGTCCGGTTTTTGTATCGCCATGCACCGGCGCAAAACAAAAATTACCCACATGATTGGGACCACCGGTTTCATCCAGCAAAATATTCCAGTCTGTAAACCCTACCATGCCATTGTTAAAATCATTGATCATGGATCGTCCGTATCTTTCTCCCAATGCCCAGTCCTGCAAGCGCGCTGGAGTAAACCTTTCTCCGCAACCTTCTGTAAATAAAATATTTTTATCAGGATATGCTTCGTGTACGCGCTTTACATTTTCATACATGGGCTGACCACCGCTCCAGTCTTCGTACCAGTGAAAACCAATACCCCATGCATATTTAGATGCTTCCGGATCATCAAAATAAGTTTGCGCACGCTGGTACATCAGGTCGCGGTTGTGATCCCATACAATTATCTTTTTATCCTTTAATCCTTCCTTTTCCATCGTAGGCCCCAAATGATTTTTCAGAAAATCCCGCTCCTCTTCACCGGTGTAATTACAGCTCTCCCATTTCTGTGTGGCCATCGGCTCATTTTGAACAGAGATGCCCCATATGGGCATTCCATCCTTTTCATATTCCTTAATAAATTTTGTGTAGTACATGGCCCAGCTTTCATAATAATCAGGTTTAAGTTTACCACCATGAAGCATATCATTATTATCTTTCATCCATGACGGCGGGCTCCATGGACTTGCAAATAAATTGAGCTTACCACCGGCTGCAGCCATCGCGGCTTTAATAAATGGTATCTTAAATTGCCGGTCGTGCGCAATATCAAAGCTCTTCAATGTTTTATCGCTGTCACTGACATAAGTATAGCTTCCGCTGCTAAAATCGCAACTGTTGATATTCGTCCTGGCAACGGTATAGCCGATCCCGTTATCTTTATCAAAATATGCCTTTAATAATTCAGCCTGTTTATCTTTAGGAAGTTTGGCATAGGTTTCTGCGGAAGCATCTGTTAACGCTCCTCCAATACCAAAAAAAGACTGGTACTGTTTTCCCGGATCAACAAAAACACATATCTGTGTTTCCTTTGGCTGGCCCATCTCCTTAAAAGAAACAGTATCCGTAACCGTTAGCCTGAGATTGCTACTGTCGGCGGTGGTATAAACCATCACAGTTTTGCCTTCCGTTGAAAATGAGGTCTTACCCCTGGTTCCGGCAGTAGTTCCTGCATCACCAGTGGTTGCTTTATTATTGCAGGATACAAGCATTACAGCCATTGCAAAAAAATGAAATCGTTTCATGTTTTATTTTTAAATTGTTAAGCAGGGGAAAGAACCGACAATTAAAAATTAATAATTAAAAATTAAAAATGTATTCGCATAGGGTAGTCCATGTCGAACGCGTTCTTAATTTTTAATTATTAATTTTTTATTATTAATGGTAAATAGTGTATCGCACACCGAAGAATACCGGGAATAACCTGCAATCAAACGCCAGCGAAATTAGAGCAATTTTACAGAAAACTACTAATCCATTCACACAGTTTATATGATGCTTGTCATATTTTTGTATGCTCAAAAATGATAACTTCAATAGCCAACTTATCTAATACTTTTTACTTTTTGCGTGCTTTATGCACTCATTTTATATTTTGTGTTCTTATATCCCCAGAAGGCAATGATGGCAAAGAAGAGAATGCTGCCGAGGCAGAAATAACTTACCCGGGCATATCCATACACCCAGTAAATATTTACCCATCTTTCAGGAAAATTACCGTCTGTAATGGATGGGCATTGGGCATATCCGTAACCGGGTAAATCATTTCTGCCATCAATGGTAACAGGCTCCAGGTTCATTCCTTTCTTGTAAACCGGTTAAATTCACCCTTTCGCCCTCCACTAAATTGCTGAATGACCAGCCCGATATCTTTATTAAAATAAACTATGTCAGTGATATGCCATTTGGCCAATCGCCAATGATCAATGGTCAATCGCTACAGTAATTTAAAATCCGCCGCTTTTGTATCACGGCTATTGCCACCTATGAAGACTTTAAAATCACCTGGCTCCGCAACATATTTCAGATCATAATTGTAGAATTTAAGATCGTTCACAGAAATTGAAAAGCTAATCTTTTTAGATTCTCCGGCATTTAGTTCAATCTTTTGAAATCCTTTCAATTCCTTTACCGGCCTGGTAATGCTGCCGACCATATCACGTATATATAACTGCACCACTTCCTTACCGGTTACGGTTCCGGTATTTGTTAGTGTAACCGTGGCCGTTAGTGTTTCCGTTGGTTTTATTGAAGAGCGGCTCAGTAAGATATCGCTGTATGCGAAATTCGAATAACTCAAACCATAACCAAAAGGATATACAGGCTCATTCGATACATCTAAATAATTAGAACGGAATTTCTGAAACCATTTACCTTCCGGTAGCGGGCGGCCCGTATTTTTATGGTTATAATAAATGGGCACCTGCCCAACGTTTTGGGGAAAAGTAGTGCTCAGTTTACCGGATGGATTTACATCTCCAAACAATACATCAGCTATAGCGCTTCCGGCTTCCGAACCGCCAAACCACACATTCAATATGGCAGGTACATTTTCACTTTCCCATTTCAATGCCAGTGGCCTTCCTGTAAATAATACCAGCACAACCGGTTTCCCTGTTTTAAGCAATGCCATCAACAGGTCCTTTTGAGCCTGCGGAATTTCAATATTACTGCGGCTACTGCTTTCGCCAGTCATTTCTGCCGACTCTCCCAATGCTGCTACCACTACATCGCTCTGGTTGGCCACCGCTACCGCTTCATCAATGATCTGTTGCGGGGTGCGACGGTCACGCTTAAACGTTTTTCCAAACATACCGGCTCTTTCTTCAAACACACTATCCGCATCCAGGTTGGACCCCTTTGCAAAGAGAATTTTAGCATTGCTGCCAACTGCTGCCTGCAATCCTGCCAACACTGTAATGGCTTTTGAAAAATCCGCCGCTACGCTCCATGTACCCGGCATATTTTCCTTAGCATCTGCCAATGGCCCGATCAAAGCGATCGTACCGCTTTTTTTTAATGGCAATAAGTGATTGGCGTTCTTTAATAAAACAAAACTTTGCGCCGCAATTTCCCTGGCTGTTTTACGGTTGGCATCTGTAAATATCTCTGCCTTCGCCCTGCCGGAATCACAATAGCGATAAGGGTCTTCAAACAAACCCAATTTATATTTTGCTTCCAGGATGAGCCGGCATGCTGCATCAATTTGCGCAAGCGTCACCTTACCTTCCTGCAAAGATTTTTTCAGCGTAGTTAAAAAACCTTCTCCCACCATATCCATGTCGATCCCGGCATTCAGTGCTTTTGCCGAAACAGTCTGCAGGTCGCCAATACCATGATCGATCATTTCATTGATACCGGTGTAATCGGTCACTACAAATCCTTTAAAGCCCCACTGCTTGCGCAGCACATCCGTCATTAAAAATTTATTGGCCGTTGCGGGAATACCATCCACTTCATTAAAAGATGCCATCACAGATCCTACGCCTGCATCAACCGCTGCCTTGTAGGGAGGCAGATATTCATTGTACATTCGTACACGGCTCATATCAGTAGTATTATAATCACGACCTGCCTCGGCTGCGCCATACATTGCATAGTGCTTTACACAAGCCATTACATTATTTTTAGTGAACATGCCGTCACCCTGGTAGCCTTTCACCATTGCTCTTGCGATCTGTGAACCCAGGTAAGCATCTTCGCCCGAACCTTCTGCAATGCGCCCCCAGCGTGGATCACGGGCAATATCTACCATCGGGCTAAAGGTCCAGTTGATGCCATCGGCACTCGCCTCCATAGCAGCGATCTGCGCGCTTCGCTCAACTGCTTTCATATCCCAGGTACAGGATAAACCAAGGGGGATGGGGAACACCGTTTCATATCCATGGATTACATCCATACCAAATATCATGGGAATTTTCAGACGGCTTTCTTCCACCGCCACTTTTTGAACGGCACGTATTTTTTGCACTGTTTTAATATTAAACAGGCCCCCTACTTTTCCTTCCCGTATTTTTTTCCCGATATCAGAATTGGATGCCTGGCCGGTAACGATATCGCCAGAGCCGGGCAAGTTCAACTGCCCGATTTTTTCATCCACCGTCATTTTCTTCATGAGCGCATCAATAAAGGGTTTCATTTTTGCATTGCTGTTCTGAGCATGTACAGTTACCGTTATACTAAAAATGAGGGCAACGATTGTTAGTGTTCTTTTCATGTTTTTTATTGTTAGATTGTTTTATGCATTTAATTATTTTGTTCGTGGGCACGGCACCGTTATTCATCCTGGTTTTAGTCAGTGGGTGCCGGACAACAGGTAAGGTTGAATAATTTTTTGCCAGATACCATATCCTTTCGCATTCATGTGCAGGTTGTCTTCAACAAAAATATCTTTCATTACCGTGCCATCTTTATTAAACATTTTATAATACACATCTATAAAAGCGCTTCGCCTTTTTGTTTTTAAATAATTTTTTATCGACGAGTTCCCTTCCAACATTTTAGGCCAAAACTTTTCCCTGCTGGGACTTGGCTTCATCGAAACATATGCGATATACACGCCTGGGAGCCTGCTTCTTATCAATTCAAATAATTCTTTGAAACGATTGAATACGATTTCGGCGGTAATGCTATCTGCGCCTGCAATGTCATTTTCACCGCAATATA
>JBDTVX010000296.1:0-7533 GCA_040007015.1 Ferruginibacter sp.
TTTCACTGTGGCCGCCAACTACCGGAATACGTACAGTCGTTGCCGTTACTTTTATACTCTTATCCCCAATGATCTTGATGGTTTCATTGGTCAATTTCATTTCTTCCTTCGTATACCCGTTCTCCAGGAATGTATCGATCTGCGGGATCGCATTCAGGTCGATCGGGTACTTGTAGGCCATCTCTCCAATTATGCCTTTTCGCTCATTCATCAATTGGTCAACAGCCTTAACGCCTGTGCCGGTCACACTTTGGTAGGTAGAAACCACTACCCTCTTTATTCTATATTTATCATGTAATGGCTTTAATACGACCACCATTTGTATGGTAGAACAATTGGGATTGGCAATGATCTTATCTGCCGCCGTCAAAACATCCGCATTTACTTCCGGCACAACCAGTTTCTTTTCCGGGTCCATCCGCCATGCGCTTGAATTGTCAATTACGGTAATTCCGGCCTCCGCAAACTTAGGGGCCAGTTCCAGTGAAGTGCTGCCGCCTGCTGAAAATATTGCTACACCTGGTTTTGCGGCAATCGCATCTGCATAGCCTACTACTTTATACTTCACTCCCTTAAATTCCACTTCCTTACCAATTGATCTTTCAGACGCTACAGGAATTAATTCCGTTACCGGGAAATTCCTTTCAGCTAATACCTGCAACATTTTGCTGCCCACCAATCCTGTTGCACCAACTACTGCTACTTTCATCTTAATTTTTTTTACTTTTTTAAATAAGAAATATTTTCTTTTAAAATCAATACTATTCCTAAGCGATTCCCAAATCACAATTTAATTGATGAATGACCGTAATACAATATAGCCCGGCTCAAGGGTCAAAAAAAGCCTCCCGTTTTTGCGGAAGGCTTTGCATATTGTACAACAACAAAATACTAATTAACCTTCCCGTTAGTGGGATGTTTCTTTGTAGTAATTGTATGTGTCATTTTCATCATCGGGGCACAAAAATAATAACAACGGTTTAATTAGACAAATATAAAAAATATTTATATATAAAGTACTATCTTTAAAGCCAACTACCTACCCTATAATATGAAAATTAAGTTACTGCCATCCCTGGCTCTTTTATTATTGAATGCCCTCCACAGCAAAGCACAGTTTACGGAAAACTTCGCAGATAGTAATTTTTCCGCCAGCCCCTCATGGGTGGGAGATTCATCAAGCTGGATCATAAATCCTGCCTTTCAATTACAAAGTAATAACCTTGTTGCAAACAGCACCTATTACCTGAGCACCGCCAGCACATTGGCTGCTTCGGCCCGGTGGGAAATTTATGTCAACCTGACTTTTAATACTTCGTCAACTAATTATGTGGATGTTTTTTTAACCGCGTCTGCCAGTGATCTTACTGCCGCCACCACCAGTGGCTATTTTGTGCGAATCGGCAATACGGATGATGAAATAAGTTTATACCGCAAAACTTCTGCAGGGGTTATTACTAAAATCATCGATGGCGCAAACGGGATTACCATTAGCGGTAATAATACGCTAAAGATAAAAGTTATAAGAGATGCCGGCAGCCAATGGACCGTGTACCGGGATGTAACGGGAACGGGTAATGCCTACATCTCAGAAGGTTCGGTAACGGATGCAGCTTTCAGCAGTTCTTCTTTTTTCGGGATATTGGTAAAGCAGAGCACAACCAGTTTTTTTCGACACCATTTCTTTGATGATATTGAGGTAAAGCCCTACACTCCCGATATAGCGCCACCGGTTGTACAAACAGTAACTGCTTTATCAGCCAATACAGTGGATGTTTTATTTAATGAACCACTAGAGAATGCCAGCAGCCAGTCGGCAACAAATTATGTTGCCAATAATTCATTGGGCTCGCCTGCGGCTGCTGTGTTGGAGGCCACCAATTACGCGCTGGTGCACTTAACTTTTACCGGTAGTTTTACTGGCTCGGTTAATTACCAGCTTACCGTTAATAATGTAAAGGATCTTGCAGGTAACGGCATTGTAAATGGCACGGCCAGCTTTACTTATTTGGCGCCTTATATACCCCGGCAATATGATGTGGTGATTGATGAAATAATGGCGGATCCAACACCTGTGGTGAGTTTGCCCAACAATGAATGGGTAGAATTGAAAAATACTTCAGGTTCTGCGATTAATTTACAAGGCTGGAGGATTGGAGATGTAACGGGGCAAAGCGGGCCAATGCCGGATTTTATTTTACTTCCCGATAGCTTTGTGATCCTGTGTACCGTTACGGCTGTAGCGGCAATGTCTGCATTTGGTACTTCCATTGCAGTTACCGGTTTTCCATCACTGGATAATACCGCCGACCAGCTTTTTTTAAAATCACCGCAAAATAATATTATTCATTCGGTGAGCTATAAAGATAGCTGGTACCAGAATGATTTAAAAAAAGATGGTGGCTGGACACTTGAAATGATCGATACAAAAAATCCATGCACCGGGTTTAATAACTGGAAGGCCAGCACCAATACAAGTGGCGGCTCGCCCGGCAAGAAAAATGCTGTGGACGCGGTAAATGCGGATAACGGAGCCCCCAGGTTATTAAGCGCGTACACAACAGACAGTCTGAATATAACCCTCGTTTTTGACGAACCGCTGGATAGCCTGAAAGCTGCCACACCAGCTAATTTCATCATTAGCGATGGGATTGGAATAGCATCAGGCGCCGTTGTGCTTGCACCTTCATTTGACAGGGTAGCTTTAAAATTAAACGCTCCATTATTACGCAATAAAATATATACGGTAACAGTTGGCTCACTTACAGATTGCGTTGGTAATGTGATCACCCATAAAAATACAGCAAGGGTTGGCTTAAGCGAAGTAGCAGCGGTATCAGATATCGTTATCAATGAAATATTATTTAATCCGCCAAGCAGCGGCGCCGATTACGTGGAAATTTATAACCGCAGCAATAAAATAATTGATCTTAAGCAAACCTATATTGCCAACAGGAACAGCAGCGGCGCCATCAGTGGCATTGCCCGGTTAAGCGCAGAAAGTAATTTATTGTTCCCACAGGAATTTATGGTGGTAACTGAAAGCGCCGCAACAGTGAAAGCCGCGTATATCACACAAAATGCGGATGCCTTTGTGGAGATCAGTAGCATGCCTTCATTTAATGACGATAAAAGCACGGTGATCATTTTAAATGCACAGGGCGAAGTAACGGATGAGTTGGCCTATGATGAAAAATGGCATTTCAAATTAATTGATAACAGGGAGGGGGTTGCCCTGGAAAGAATTGATTACAATGCCCCTACCCAATCGCAGGACAACTGGCATTCCGCAGCTACTTCTGCAGGTTATGGCACGCCCACCTATAAAAACTCACAGTACCGTATAAACGGCGGGGTACAGGGTGAGGTAAAATTATCCCCTGAAATAGTATCGCCGGATAACGATGGCCAGGATGATTTTGCTACCATTGATTATAATTTTCCTGAGCCCGGCTATGTTGCCAATATCACTGTATTTAATGCTTCGGGCAGGCCTGTACGTTACCTTCAAAGAAATGCTTTGTGTGGTACAAAAGGTAGCTTCCGCTGGGATGGCTTGGGCGAGAAAAACCAGCAGCTCGCAATTGGAGTGTACGTGGTATTTACAGAAGTATTTAATTTAAAAGGCAATAAGAAACAGTTTAAAACCGCCATTGTAGTGGCGAGGAGAAATTGATAAGAAGGTTCTCCAAATTCACAAAAAAGACTGGTCTCCCCTTCAGTGGCGGTAAATTGACCAGGTGAATTCATTGAAAAAGCGATAAGGAATATAGTGGATGAACCACCGATTATTATGGTAAATAAAGGCTAATTTGCTACCTTTTATTGACAGGTATCCTCGAATATTATCGCAGATAAATATTACCCACATGCTTATAAAGAAACTCCCCGGCATAACTTGTTTAGTTCTGCTTATTCTATCTGCAACAATCAAACTGAAGTGAAAAAAAAAGCCTCCAACTGGCCGGAAAATATTCAGGCGCCTATAGCCGTCAGAAAACCAAAGGAGTTATCTGCTCATGGTGATACTCGGATCGACAATTATTATTGGATGAACGATTATTTTAAGAAGGGCCCCGATAGCAATAAAGTAGTGGCATACCTGGCTGCGGAAAATAAATATTATAATACGATGATGTACGCCGGCAAGCAACTGCAGGAAAAATTGTACACAGAGATGAAGGCGCGCATCAAAGAAAAGGACGAATCCGTGCCGGTGTTTAAGAATGGTTATTATTATTACAGCAGGCAGGTAGAAGGCAAGGATTATTTTGTATACTGTCGTAAAAAAGAAAGCCTGAATGCAGCAGAAGAAGTATTACTGGATGTAAACGCAATGGCGGAAGGGCATAATTATTATTCAGCCACCGGCTTTTCAATAAGCCCGGATAATAAATTAATGGCCTTTGGAATAGATACGTTATCCCGGCGGGAATATAAGCTATACATTAAAAACCTGGAGACAGGTGTGACCTACAACGATGAAATTCACGGTACGGAAGGAGGGCCTGTTTGGGCGAATGATAATAAAACGATCTTTTATACCGCTAAGAACCCCGTTACGCTTTTATCGGAAAAAATAAAAAAACATATACTCGGCACCAATGCTGATAAGGATAAAGTAGTATATGAAGAAAAAGACCCATCCAACTATATCGGCGTAGGGAAAACAAAATCTGATAAATTTATATTGATTGTTTCAAAAGCTACCTTATCCTCGGAAGTCCGTTGGATTGATGCCAATAAGCCGGGTGATGCATTTGAAATTTTTCTACCCCGGATGAAGGAAGTATTGTACGAGGTGGACCATGCAAATGACCGGTTCTATATTCGTACCAATCTGCACGCAAAAAACTTTAAGATAGTAACCTGTGCAGAAGATAAAAAAGATACGGCTTACTGGAAAGACCTGGTGGCTCACAATGATAGCATACTGGTATCCGGCTTTGACCTGTTCAAAAACTTCCTCGCCATCAATGAAAGAAAAGGCGGCCTTACCCAGGTGCATATTATGAATACGCAAAACAACAGCAGCCATTACCTCCCTTTTGAAGAAGCCGCTTACATAGCAAATATTTCAGCCAGTCCCGACTACAACACTGATGTGATGCGGTTTAACTATACTTCCCTGACTACGCCTGCTTCCGTGTATGATTATAATATGGTGAGCAGGGAAAAGAAGCTAATGAAGCAGCAGGAGGTGGTGGGTGGGTATGATCCGGAAGCCTACGAAACACTTCGGTTGTTTGCTACTGCAAAGGATGGTGCGAGGATACCCATTTCAATCGTGTATAAAAAAGGCTTTAAAAAAGATGGCGGGGCGCCTTTACTATTGTATGCCTATGGCTCCTATGGAATCAGCACGGATCCTTATTTCAGCAGTATCCGGCTTAGCCTTCTCAACAGGGGATTTGCATTTGCAATGGCACATATCCGTGGGGGCCAGGAACTTGGAAGGTACTGGTATGAGGAAGGAAAGATGATGAAAAAGAAAAACAGTTTTACCGATTTTATTGATTGTGCGGAATTTTTGATCGCTAATAAATATACCTCTTCCAAACACCTGTACGCCAATGGTGGAAGTGCAGGCGGTTTATTGATGGGGGCCATTGTAAATATGCGGCCGGATCTTTGGAATGGTGTGATCGCGGCGGTGCCATTTGTAGATGTGGTAACAACCATGAGCGATCCATCGATCCCGCTTACCACCAATGAATATGATGAGTGGGGTAATCCAGCGGATCAGCAAAGTTATGAGTACATGAAATCCTATTCACCTTATGATAATGTAGAAAAAAAGGCATATCCTAATATGCTGGTAACAACCGGCCTGCACGACAGCCAGGTACAGTATTTTGAACCGGCCAAATGGGTGGCAAAGCTCCGGGCCATAAAAACGGATCAGAACAAACTGTTTCTATATACCAATATGGAAGCGGGTCATGGCGGGGCCTCCGGCAGGTTTAAACCTTTAAAAGATAAGGCGAGGGAATATGTTTTTTTATTGGCGCTGGAGGGAATTGTGGAATGATATTGCTATAAATTCGAAGCAAATTGGAACAGGCAGTTTTGGATTTTATTTGAACAAATAATTATGATGAAACAGTTATTTAGGTCAATGTAGCCCGGTGAAACATCAGTTAAGCAGCCCTCAATTTTTCTTAAAAAGAGAATTGCTTTTCCCCAATTTCCTGTTGTATAAGCGGCAAACGCGGTTTAATAAATTCAGCGTAAAACTCTATGCCAATAGGAAATTTCGTCCTGGTATGTATTTATGTTTTGACAAACCCACCACTTGCCGCTGACTTATCATGCATTTTTTAAATTTATTTAGTAAATTCATTTTTTATATATACTATTCCAATAATAACTTTAAGATTTCAGAATAGTAACCGCGATTTTTTAATATCCGTATGTAAAGTTTTCATAGTCCCAACGATTGATTTAGTCTTTTTTTGAAATGTTAGCCCCGGCTAATTTCTTCCCTGATAAAGCGTGGGATATAGCATAGTTTTACATCTATAATAACTGTTAATGAGCGCATTTTTAAGGTTGATCCTGCTTCTGTTTTTAATTGCATCGTGTAGTATTGTTGCTATTGGGCAATGCAAAGTAAGTGCAGGCAACGATGTTTCAACGTGTCAGAATGCTATAGGTGTTATTACCGCTATACCATCAGGCGGCACGGCTATTTCTTATTTCTGGAATTCCATTCCTGCCGCAATTGTCAAAGCTGGCAATCAATTTACTATTCCAACGGCAACTACAGGAACCTTTACTTATGAAGTTACTGCAAATTTCGGGACCTGTATCGCCAAAGACACCGTAAAGGTGACTGTTAATCCATTGCCTGTTGCTAATTTTACTTTTCCTGCTACCAGTACTTGTTCAGGTGCTGCCGTTGTGTTTACCTCGGGGGTAACTAATGGTACTGCACCATTTACTTACACGTGGGATTTCGGCGATGGTCAAACTTCTGCAGCGGCAAATCCAAGCCATGCATTTACTTCCCGGGGTTGTAGCACGGCAACTTTTACAGTTACGCTTATAGTAACTGATGCAAAAGGGTGCACCAGCGCTATTGTTTCAAAATCCATTACAATTATACAGGCGCCTGATGTACAAATAAGTGACCGGAATATATTTTCCCCTTTTAGTAATTGCATTAATTCTCCTACACCTGCCAATCCAAATTATACATTAACCATTGATAACGTTTCTCCCAGCGTTTCCTGCATAACAAGTTATTCCATTAACTGGGGAGATGGAGTTACCCAAAATGGAGTGGCTTTTCCCCTCACCCACACTTATATAAAATTGGGCGCTTTCAATCTTACCGTGACTGCTTTGGGGGCCAATGGATGCAGCAGTTCCAAAACCTATGTAGTAGCCAACCAAACGAATCCTGCCGGAAGCCTGGGTACTTTGGGCTCCACCACCAATCTTTGCGCCCCCACGATTGTTCCATTTACTATTGGTAACTGGCAAATCAATTCACCGGGAACAATTTACGTTTTAGATTTCGGTGACGGT
>JBDTVX010000297.1:0-7523 GCA_040007015.1 Ferruginibacter sp.
AATCTTTCAGAATCCTTATCATTTCTCAATTATAGAGTTTTCTTGCAGACACTACCTATAAAATAGAACCCGGCACTAATCCCCGGTCTCACCTTCGGTACCAACCGGTACACCCCATTGACACAGCGCCTGCTTATACCAATTGGCACTGCATTTTTATTTGTTATTCCCCATTAAGAAAGTAGCAGATTACACCAGCAGAATTGTTCAAAAGCAGTTACAAAGCTGTCTTTCTAAATAATGCCCCAATTCCGGGCAATAATTGATTTTTGGTTTCTTGCCATTTTTTGGAATCGATTCCTGATTTAGGAATTGTTACTTAACGTAACCTTTATAAATTAATGGTTATCAATGTATTATTAAACTGGCACCATTCTGGATTTTTCAGCGAAAACAAAAACGCGAATTGAAAAGCTGTTGAAGCAACAATATGAGTTTTTACGTGGGAAAATAGAGAATAAAGGTGAGAAAAAAACGTTTTATAAAAGTATCACCACCTTTGATTTCCTCTGTCATAAAAAACACATTGTAAAGCTTTTTCAATTAGCCGATTAAAATGTAAACAAATACAAGTCTGCCGCATACCCAAAACTAATATTATGAAAGCAAGTTTTAAAGCACCCTTTTCTCAGGCTGACAGGCCAGGGTTGTCTTTAAACGAATTATCATTTTTTAGCAGAAACTTTCATCTGCTGCTACTGACCGCCTGTTTAGTTATCGGATTAACTGCTACAAAAAACGCAACCGCGGGCAACAGCAGGCATACCCCACTGACAATAGACACGATACCGGTCTTAACAATTATTGCCGATTATTGTGTGGTGGCAGGAAAAGTTAGATTAACCGCCGCTTCTTCGCCAGTTGGCGCTACTTATGTGTGGAGTACGGAACAGACAGGATCGGTTATTGATATCGATATTGCCAACATGTATTCTGTGGTTGCTACCTTTAGCGGCGGGGTAACCGCAACGGCTTCAAAAAAAGTGGCGCAGGAATTAGTTACCAATGGAGATTTTTCGGCGGGTAATACGGGGTTCTTTACAGAATATGGCTATGCAGACGATATTGGCGGCAATTCTGAACTCAATCCCGAAGGGTTATACGGAATAGGGCCCAATGGTCAAAACTACCACTCCCAATTCTATGGAAAAGAGCATACAACCTCCGGGCAGACAGGAAACTTTATGATAATTAATGGAAGTACTACCCCTATCGGGTCGCCGGCCAGGCAAAGAGTTATCTGGCAACAAACCGTTCCGGTGCTTCCCAACACAAATTATTATTTTAGCGCTTATGCAATGAACGTGAATCCGGGATCTCCCGCACAACTACAGTTTGAAGTAAATGGGGTACTGGTAGGAACAATCGCTGATCTTAATATAGCCGCAAAACCTAACAGCGATGCTACCGTAAACATAAATAACTGGATTCGCTTTTATAGTAATCCTACCTGGGTTTCAGGTAGTACTACTACGGCTGTCATTCGTATCATTAACCTTAATACAACTGCCAGTGGTAATGATTTTGGACTGGATGATATTTCTTTTAGCACACTGTCCCCCTTTATAACACTTGTATCCCCAACCGGAACCGATGCGCAAACCACCTGCATCAATGCGCCTATTGCTCCAATTGTTTATTCTGTTGGGAGCGACGCTTCAGGCCATTCTATTCTGAATCTGCCACCGGGTGTTACTGCGTCATTCGGCACGGCTAATTTTTTAACCATCAGCGGAATACCAACCCTTGCAGGCAACTACACTTATTCCATTACAACGATTGGCACCTGTAATCCAGTTACCGTAACGGGAACGATAAATATACCATCCAATTCAGCCACCTGGACAGGTGCAGTCAGCAATGACTGGTCAGATCCAAATAACTGGTATTGCGTAACTGTTCCCCTGGCCACTACAAATGTGGTAATAGCTACCGGCGTTGAAAGGATGCCCATGTTAACGACTGCTTCCGTATGTAAATTGTTGAACTTGCAACCTGCTACTTCGCTGGATTTGAACGGACAACATTTCACCAGCTACGGTGGAACTACGGGAACAGGTGTCTTTAAAGGGTCTGCCTTATCAAATCTTACGATAGATGCAGCAGGTACAAATAGTACGCTCCTGTTCGATCAGTCAACTCCGGGTGCCGGCAATGCTTTGTATAACTTAACGATTACGGGCCTGAATAATTCCGTTGTTCTAAATACCAAATTGGCCCTGTATGGTGTTTTAGCACCACAGAATGGCACCCTCACTATCAACGACACATTGATATTGCGATCAACAAGTACAGGCACGGCAAGAGTGGGTATAGTAACCGGCACATTCGCTTACGGCAGTGTCGGCAAAGTGGAGGTTGAAAGGTATTTCCCGGCACGGAGATCCTGGCGCCTTGTCACCTCACCATTAGCTAAATCGGGTTCAATTTTTGATACCTGGCAAAACGGTGGAAAATATACCCCGGGTAAAGGAACCTATGTTTCGGGGGTTGGAGCTTCTGACCCAGTCGGTGCAAACGGGCTCGATTGGAGTCCATTGAATAACCCTTCTTTAAAAACAGGCGTCACCTTTACCCCTATTTTGAATACGCGTGTAAGCCTGTCGAAGAATAATACAGACACATCAGATAATATTCCTTATTTCCTTTTTGTGCGCGGCGACAGGGACCCGGCTAATACTAATCCTTACGTAACCAATAATACAACATTGAGCAGCGCCGGAAAATTGCAAACGGGGAGACAAACATTTAATGCGGCCTCCGCTTTAGGTGGATTTACCTTTATTGGTAATCCTTATGCATCGCCGGTAGATTTTAATAAACTGGGGTTGAATAATCTGAAAAAACATTTTTTTGCGTGGGATCCTTACCTGAATACAGACCAGGGAGGTTTTATACTGGTTGAAGAGATCACTGCCGGTGTATACGATATGATTCCACATAGCCCCGCTGGTTTGAGCCAGGTTTTAGAATCCAGCCAGGGGTTTTTTGTGGAAACGGATTCAAACAGCCCGGCATCGATCATATTCCAGGAAGCTGCTAAATGCAACGTAGCGGCTAACCTTACCGCATTTCGCCCCCTGGGTTTAATACAATCTTTCAGAACAGAACTTTACCATTTGAATGAAAATGACAATACTCTTTTACTGGACGGTGTGATGGCGCTCTTTGATACAGGTTTTAGCAAAAACGTTGATAACAGGGATGTACTAAAACAGAACAATCCTAAAGAAATGCTTGCACTCGTTAGAGACACCAAAACACTTGCCCTTGAAAGACGTCCTCTACCGGACAGCGATGATACCCTGTTCCTGCAACTCACCAAAACCACACAGCGCAGGTACCGCCTGCAATTTGAGCCCCGCGGTCTTGATCCGATACTTACCGCTTTCCTGGATGATAAATATACCGGTGTAAAAACAGCTTTGAGTGTAACCAGCAATTCGTTGTATGATTTTGAGATCAATGCTGCCGCTGCAAGCGCCGATGTGAACAGGTTCAGGATCTTATTTAAAGTAGCAGCTCCGCTTCCGGTGACCTGCAAGAGTATCAGTGCCAAACAGCAGGCAGAAAATATTGCCGTAGACTGGATCGTGGAAAATGAAATTAATATCAGTAAGTACGAAGTGGAAAGAAGCAGTGACGGAATTAATTTCAAAAAAGTAAATATCACTAAAGCGATGGGTACGGGCCGCACAATGGATTATAAATGGATCGATCAAAACCCGCTGACCAGCAATAATTATTATCGCGTACGAAGTATCAGCCCTGATGGCAAATACGACTATAGCAAAACAGTGATGGTAAAATTCGCAATTGATTATGCCGGCATCCAGATCACTCCAAACCCGGTAACCGGCGATATGATTGGGGTAGCCTTTAAAAATATGCCCGAAGGAATTTACGAAACAAGATTGCTGAATGCACTGGGTCAAACCCTGCTGACAAAACAGATCAATCATACAACTGGAAACTCCCCCGAGCGCATTCGCCCGGGCAATAAACTGGTTGCAGGCATCTATGAATTAGGGCTAATCAAACCGGATCATAGCATCATCACGGTGAAAGTGATCGTACAATAAAAGGCATCAACCATACACTAAAGTCATTGTAAAATGTTGTGCAATTTTTTGGTACCCGCTCTGGTTTTTATGGCATTCCCGAAAAATCGGGATTTCGTCAGCAAATTTTTTTAGTCGGCATTTTTCCGTTGCTCAGCAAACAACATTTTTTTAAAACCCTGAAGGAAGGTGGATACATCTACCTGGTAAATTTTTGCCGGATATAGCATTTTTAAAAATCCGCAATGATTATTTCAAACCCTGAATACCCCGTTATTGCACATTACCGGATAATGATCAAAAATTACAAATTTAACACACCCTGCCTAACTATATCGGCAGATAGGAATATTCAATAATATTGCTACTGCCAGGCTAATACTCTTTGTCCTTCCGCATACTAATAGAGTGTCATTTTAGGATCCCTTCGCATATCAAAGAGGCAAAGAATTTCACTTGTATTATTGCAGTATCTGTAAAATAGGCGGTTAAGTGGAGTAAGGCTAATGCTGCGAATATTTATTTTGTTTGAAGAAGGTTTACCAATAGTAGGATGCTGAACTATTAATTTGATGCGTTGTTCTAATTGATCAAGGAAGCGATATGCAATTTTTTGTGAGAATTCTTTAAGCAGGTACTGATAAACACTCCTGGTATTATTTCGAAAGCGTTTAGTAACAACTATTTTGTTATCCATTCATTCATTTCTTTTTTGAAATCATCCCAGGAAATTGTTTGATTAGTGCCAGCTTCTTTTATAGCTGTGTCCAGGCACCTCTCCGCTTGTATAACCTGCAATGAAAGCGAAGTCTGCATCACTATTAACACCTGGCACTTCATCGAATTTAGTCTTTTGCTCCTTTCGCATTTTTTTTTGCCTGCTGCGATTTTTAATAGATTGTTTCACCGATGATTCATAATCTGCCGAAATCGTAAAACCCAACATTCGCAATTCAATAATCGCAGTTACCGGGTCTACTGCAAAATGATTTGCATATCCCTTTACAATATTTTTTCCCGGGGATACTTCTATCCAGGATATTGCGGTATCCAGGCGTTGGGCTCTCCTCATTTTTTTATAGCGGGGAATAGAACTCCTTTTCTTTTTTGCAGCCATTTTCAAAATTAATAATTTCTTTAAAATGCGTAGGCCCTATTCACGGAACACAACCCCACAGTAGTTGACAAAAGCAATAAATAGCTGCCATCTGAATAATCAAAACCATTCTGCATTGACGAGTGTGAATAGCACATGGACGAATCGTTATGGGGATCTCGAAAAAAATTACCAGCGCTAAAAAAATTCCTTTTCAGTTACAGTTAGCTTACTTTTTTAACTCCAGCTTTCTTGCATACTTTCCTCCATTGGCGCTCGTACTGGTCCAGTAAAAAATTGCCTCCGTAGCCGTAAGTTTAAGTATGGAGTTATAATCGAAAACAGCAAGTTCCGGAATAAATAATTTACTGTTTGGCAATACCTGGTAAGTTGTAGTGGCATCATAGCCGTTCTCATGTACAAGAAGATCCCCGTTAACCCTGAAGTCATAATAATCCGCAGGAACGCCATAATAAACTCCTGGAGTTATTATTCCCTGGCCGACAATAAAAAATCCATCAGCAGTACCGACAGAATCCCTGAAAATCCCCCACTTTCCGGAAATTAACGTCGCGGTATCCGTTTGCGGCCGGTTTACCTTGAAAACATAATTTTTGGTAGTTCCATCTTCAGCGGTTATTGTATACGTTACCGGGTTATTAAAATTCTGTGCAGTTTTATTTGCGGGGTTGATGCTTTTACCGGAAAAAGAAATGGTGGGCACCGCGCTATTTAATGCGATAGCTCCCGGCCACTCCACTTTCACACTGTCAGTAGTAATAACACCTGCGACATCTGCGCTCAATCCTGGATTATCAGCAAGTTTAAAAACAATGGATGAGATCGTTTTTTCAGACGACAGGATAACCGGACCATTCCCGTCGTTTTTTTTGCAGGCAGTAAAACAGGCACAAAAAGCAATTGTTAAGAGTACGGGGGTCTTGCTCATTTCTTATGTTATTTGTTAATAAATCTAATTACTTTTTACGGATCAATGCAACTTATTTTTTTGGGGCAGTTTCTATTTCAAATGCCGGTGAATCACTTCACTAATTTAATAACAGTTTTCAATTGTTCCCGGGTCTTAATAAGAGTACCTATCCCAAGTCGCGATTTTTAACGAATAATTTTCATTAAAAAAGTGAGTGGCCAAAATTCCGGCTGTGGTATAATCCCGTCAGAGAAATCCTTCCAGTTAATCAATGCTGTAAAATTTAATGGCGGAGCACCCCAAAAACTTGCCGGGCGACGCCGATGGGTAAAAAGAGGCACAGGAATGACCCTGCGCCAGGTAGGGGTTTCATTTATTTTACGCCTTGCAGTATTCTTATATAATTAGTTCTTTCGTAAGCCACCGGATCAGGGATGTACTGTTCGTTCATGCTACCTTTAAACGATTCAATACTGTCGAAGCCCATTTTCTGCATCCATTCCTGTAAATCCCTGTTTAGTGTTTTCAAATAGGGAATTCCATTTTTATATAAAGAAGAAGCAGTCATTACCACATCTGCCCCGGCCAGGATGTATTTAATCACTTCGGTAGCAGTTTGCACACCGGTAGTTGCAGCCAATGATAAATTTAATTTTCCATACAATAAACCAATCCATAACAATGGCAACCTGATCTCATTTGATTCGCTGAAATTTAAATCGGTTTTGATCACCATTTCATCAATATCAAAATCCGGCTGATAGAACCGGTTAAATAAAACCAGTGCATCTGCTCCAGCTTTTTTCATCCGTACTGCCATATTGCCCAAAGCGCTGAAATATGGATTTAGTTTCACCGCTACCGGAATTTTCACCGCCCGTTTTATGGAATCAATAATATTCAGGTAACGATGTTCCACTTCTGCAGAAGACATTGTCATATCCCCGGGTAGGAAGAATATATTTACTTCTATACCATCAGCACCGGCCTGCTCCATCTGTTTTGAATAATCGATCCATCCTTCATTGGTAGTGCCATTCAAACTGGCAATGATGGGAATATCAACCCGCTCCTTCGCTTTACGGATATTCTCCAGGTATTCATCCGTGCCTATATTAAAATCCCCCAGGTCGGGAAAATAATCCAATGCTTCAGGAAAAGAATTAGTGGTTTCAGACATAACTCCCTTAAACATGGATTCTTCTTTTCTGATCTGCTCTTCAAACAACGAAAACAGCACCACCGCACCGGCGCCGTTATCCTCCATCGCTACAATATTATCTGTTTGTTCAGATAAGGTACAGGCGGAGACTACTATCGGGGAGTTTAATTTCAACCCCATGTAATTGGTTTGTGTTTTCATTTGTTCATTTTTTTTAATGTACTTTTCATAGAGTCGACATCTTTTAAAAAGATGTCATCTCTATGAAAAGTT
>JBDTVX010000298.1:0-7488 GCA_040007015.1 Ferruginibacter sp.
AAAATCCGAGACATTGTCCCGGAAATCTTCCTGGTATATTTTCCAGAAATTCAGATTTTAAAATTGATCAGGGAGCAAGAAATACTAATCAAAAATAAAAAGAATCCGTTGGTTGCCGGATGCTGCAAATATTTGACCTGGGTGATGCGCCTGGCATAAAAAATATATAAACAATGAGTGAACACATACATATTAAGCCTTTTTTAAGGTTAAGCGGATTAGAACCTCTGGTTGTTCGCCCGGAAACAAATTTTGTAAACATTGGTGAGCGTACAAACGTTACCGGTAGTAAAAAATTTGCCCGGCTTATCAGGGAGGGCTCTTATGAGCAGGCATTGAGCGTTGCACGGCAGCAGGTGGAAAGTGGTGCACAGATCATTGATATCAATATGGACGATGCCTTGCTGGAAGGGGTACTTGCCATGACCACTTTCCTGAACCTGGTGCAGGCGGAACCGGATATCGCCAAAATCCCGATCATGATCGATTCCTCCAAATTCGAGATCATTGAGGCCGGCTTAAAATGTGTGCAGGGGAAATGCATTGTGAATTCAATTTCAATGAAAGAGGGCGAGGCCAAATTTATTGAGCAGGCCTTCATTTGCAAAAGCTATGGCGCATCGGTAATTGTAATGGCCTTTGATGAAGTGGGCCAGGCTGATACCAAACAACGCAAAATAGAAATTTGCCACCGGGCATATAAAATATTAACCCGGCAGGTTGGCTACGATCCGCAGGATATAATTTTTGATCCCAACATTTTCGCGATCGCTACCGGCATTGAAGAGCACAATAATTATGCAGTCGATTTTATTGAAGCCACCAAAGAAATAAAAAGATTAATGCCCCTTACGAGGGTAAGTGGCGGTGTTAGCAATGTATCATTTTCTTTCCGGGGAAATGATCATGTGCGGGAAGCCATCCATAGCGTGTTCCTGTATTATGCTATAAAAGCGGGTATGGATATGGGCATTGTAAATGCCGGCCAACTGGTGGTATACGATGAAATAGAACCCGCCCTGCGTGACCTGTGTGAAGATGTAATCCTGAACCGCAACAATGATAATAATGAAGCCACCGAAAAACTAATCGTCCATGCAGAAAAAGTAAAGGCAAAGGGCAAGGTAGAAATAAAGGATGAAAAATGGAGAAATGACCCCGTTGAAAAACGCCTGTCGCATTCGCTCGTGAATGGCATTACCGATTATATTGATGCGGATACGGAAGAAGCGCGCCTTAAATATCCCAAACCGCTGGATGTAATTGAAGGGCCGCTCATGGACGGCATGAACATAGTGGGTGACCTGTTTGGCGCAGGTAAAATGTTTTTGCCACAGGTAGTAAAAAGCGCCAGGGTGATGAAGAAAGCGGTAGCGGTTCTTACCCCGTTTATAGAGCAGGAAAAAGAAGACAGGAAACAGGCGCATTTTGCAGCAGGTACCGTTAATGAAGAATCTGCCGGCGCCGCAAAGATACTGCTGGCAACTGTAAAAGGCGATGTGCACGACATCGGTAAAAATATTGTTGGTGTGGTTTTGGGTTGTAATGGATATGATATTATTGACCTTGGCGTAATGGTGGCAACAGAAAAAATATTGGACGCTGCGGTTAAAAATAACGTTGATATAATTGGCCTGAGCGGGTTGATCACCCCGTCGCTGGACGAAATGGTTCATGTGGCTCACGAGATGAAGCGCCGGGGAATGTTGCAACCACTGCTGATTGGCGGGGCCACTACCTCCCGTATGCATACCGCCGTAAAAATCGCGCAGCAATACGACAATGGCGTAATACATGTACTTGATGCCAGTCGTAGTGTAACCGTTGCCGGTAGTTTATTGAACAAAGAGCTGAAGCCGGATTTTCTGCAGGGGATTAAAAAAGAATACGATAAACTCAAGGAAGATTTTGCCAATAAAAAAACGGTGAAGAATTACCTGCCATTTGAACAGGCACAAAAAAATACCGCTAAAATTGATTGGGACAATTTTACAGCGGTTACCCCTTCTTTTACCGGCACCAAGATTTTTGAAAATTACGACCTCGCTGAAGTAGCTGAGTATATCGACTGGCAACCGTTCTTTATTGCCTGGGAAATGCATGGCAGGTTTCCGCAAATATTAAGCGATGAAATAATCGGAGCCGCGGCGACAAATCTATACAAGGATGCACAAAAATTGTTAAAACAAATCATTGATGAAAAATGGCTGACGCCAAGGGGGGCCATTGGGTTTTGGCCGGCCGCTAAAACTGCACCCGATACAGTTACCGTACAAACAGGAAAAGGAGACGTTCGCCTGGAATTTTTGCGCCAGCAAATAAAGAAAGCTGCGGGCCAGCCTAATTTGTCATTGGCGGATTTTATAAAACCAGGTACATCCCCAACAACGGCTGTACAGGGCGCTGACTATATTGGTGCATTTGCTGTAACGATCGAAGGTATAGAACCTCATATCAAAAAATTTGAAGATAATTTAGACGATTATAATAAAATAATTTTACAGGCGCTGGGCGATCGCCTGGCGGAGGCTTTTGCAGAACTACTGCATAAAAAAACAAGGCTCGAATACTGGGGTTATGCAACCGGTGAACATTTAACCAACGAGCAACTGATCAAAGAAGAATACCTCGGCATCCGCCCTGCACCTGGCTATCCTGCGTGCCCGGATCATACAGAAAAATATAAGCTGTTCGACCTGCTGGGAGGAAAAGAAGCCACTGGTATCACGCTAACAGAAAGTTTAGCCATGTATCCGGCTTCCTCCGTTAGCGGCTGGTATTTTGCACACCCCGAGAGCAAATATTTTGGCGTAGGTAAAATTGAAAAGGACCAGGTAATAAGTTATGGCGCCCGTAAAGAAATGCCATTAATAGAAGCAGAACGCTGGTTAAGGCCCATATTGGAATATGATGTATAATAAGTATAAAGCCTGCTCATATTCGGGGGCATCCCAAATGATCTCCATAAAAAAAGCATGGCATTTTTTTTGTAATTTCGTGATCTTAACAGAAAGTAAACCTGAATGACCGTTATAAAATTAATTCCGTACTCCGCATGTGTGTGCATTCTCTCAATGCTTTGCTTTTCGGCCAGTGCGCAAAATAAAAAACCCGCCCGAAAAAAGGAGCTCTATTTTTCGTGGGGGTACAACAAAGAGTGGTACACCCGCAGTACTGTAAAAGTAGATCAGCCAACCCTGGGCAACCATTATAGTTTTGTTGGCATAAAAGCACATGACCGTGTGGGATGGGACGACGGTCTTTTTAAGAAGGCTATTTCAATCCCGCAATATAATTACCGGCTTGGCCTTTTCGTGAATAGAGAAAAGGGGATAGCCGTTGAAATAAATTTTGATCATACCAAATTTATTTTTACCGACCAGGCAGCCCATATTAAAGGAACCCTGAATAAAAAACCCGTAGACAGCAGCGTTAATTTTAGTCAACCAAATTTTTATTATTATTTAAATAACGGTGCAAATTTCCTCCTGTTTAATATTGTTAAGCGCTGGCATTGGTATGCCACCAAAAGCGAAAAAATAAAAATTGATCTTTTAGGTAAAGCCGGGATAGGCCCCGTTATTCCCCATGTAGAGAATATGTTTTTTGGTAATGCCAACAAACCAGGCTTTCAACTGGGCGGATGGAATATCGGTGTTGAAGGAGCAGTACGAGCTACTTTTTTTAGTCATGTTTATCTGGAATATTGCAACAAGCTGGATTACGCCCGCTATTCAAACTTAAAAGTTTATGAAGGTACGGCCAAACATGCCTTTGGTACTTATGAAATGATATTAAATTTGGGTTGTACTTTTCCGGTTGGAGGGAAATTAAAAAACAATCCCTAAATTGATCACTTAACTGGTTGCTTAAATTTTTTTGTCATGCGCATAATCTCCTACAATGTCAACGGCATACGCGCCGCATTAAAGAAGGGTTTTATAGATTGGCTTAAAACCAACCCCGCGGATATCATTTGCCTGCAGGAAACGAAAGCCACTAAGGATGATGTGGATGTAAAACAACTCGAAGCGCTGGGTTTTGAGCACCATTGGTTCAGTGCCGAAAAAAAGGGATACAGCGGGGTTGCCGTATTTACAAAAATAAAGCCCGATAGTATTTGCATTGGGTGTAATATACCTGTAAGCGATGCAGAAGGACGGGTGATCCAACTTGATTTTGGGGATATCCGCCTGATCAATGCCTATTTCCCTTCGGGCACCAGTGGCGACCTGCGGCAACAATTTAAATATGAGTGGTTAAATCAATTTCATGTTTACCTGGATAAACTAAAAAAGAAATACCCCAAAATAATTTTATGCGGAGACTACAATATTGCTCATGAAGAAATTGATATCCATGACCCCAAAGGAAATAAAAACAGCAGTGGGTTTTTGCCGGAGGAAAGAGCATGGATGACAACATTTTTAGGCAGCGGATGGATAGATACTTTCCGCGTATTTCACCCAGAGCCTCATCGTTATAGCTGGTGGAGCCAGCGTTTTCCAACCGTCAGACTGAATAACAAAGGATGGCGGATCGACTATATTACAGTAACAGCGCCTTTAAAGAAGCAACTGGTAGATGCTGACATCTATCCTGAGGTAAAGCACAGTGACCATTGCCCGGTATTTCTGGAAATTAAAACCTGAGTGGATTTGGTTTCAACGCTGTTAGCTATTTAATACGCTATTTAAATACAACCGTACAGATCAGTTCATTGCCTGTACTTTAATTTGGTGTATCAAATTCGTGCGATCCTATAAAATTATCTGTTCTCAATATCCCCTAACCTTATAATTACGCAATTTTTCCGCAAGGCGGCTTATCTTGCTGTACTTTACCCAACAAACATTCTGCCATGGAAGTTTTAATTTTTATTGCGCTGATTATTATGATCATTTTATTATTCAACATTAAATCACTGCAAAAAGAAATAGCCAGCCGTACACATCAAAGTTTTTTATCGTTAAAAAAAGAATTGCTGGAATTAAAAGATGCTGTTATAAAAGTACCTGCTAAAGATGAACCCATTATGCCGACAGACGAAAATGTAGTACAGTGGCGTCCATACATTGCACCCGAAATAGTAAAACCGGCCATCATACCTGTACCTGCTGAATTAACCCGGGAAGCCGAAAAAGAGCCAATCATTTCCGCGGTCATCCCCCCTGTTGAGGAGGAAATAATCGTTGCTACAACAAAGCCACCGGAACAGTATATGCGCCCCATGCCTACTGAAAGCTGGTGGGACAGATGGTTGCGGAACAACCCCGACCTTGAGAAATTTATTGGTGAAAACCTGATCAACAAAATTGGCATCACCGTACTGGTGCTGGGCATTGCTTTTTTTGTAAAATATGCAATCGATCAAAACTGGATCAAAGAAGCCGGCCGGGTTAGTATCGGCATGGGTTGTGGAATGATTTTAACAGGTTTGGCACATTATTTACGCAATACATATCGTTCATTTAGTTCGGTATTAGCAGGCGGTGGTATTGCGGTATTCTATTTCACCATAGCTTTTGCATTTCATCAATACCAGCTATTTTCCCAAACAGCGGCATTTGTAATAATGGTGATTATTACCATTTTTGCTGTAATGCTTTCATTGCTCTACGACAAATTAGAACTGGCGGTAATTGCTGCCGTTGGTGGCTTTATCACCCCTTTTTTAGTAAGTACAGGCAGTGGAAATTATATCGTGTTGTTCACCTACCTGCTCATTCTGAACCTGGGTATGCTTGCACTTGCCTATTTCAAAAAATGGCAGGCGATCAACGTTATTGCGCTTTTCTTTACACTCTGCATTTATGGAGGATGGCTTGTGCAAAATATTTTTTCAGGCAATGATTTCCTGCTGTACAAAAACTCGCTATTATTTGCCACCGCATTTTATATATTGTTTTTGAGCATGGTCATGATCTATAATGTGCGCACCAGGCGTGCTTTTAAAGCATTTGATTTTTCACTGCTGATGCTAACAACATTTAGTTATTATGCCGCAGGGATGGCTAATTTACATTACTGGAATGAAGGCATCTACCAGGGATTGTTTACGATTGCTTTGGGTGGGGTAAACTTTTGCCTTGCCGCGTATTTTTACAATAGCAATAAGGGAGATAAGAATTTATTGTATTTGCTTATTGGCCTTACGCTCACCTTTATTTCTCTTGCGGCACCTGTTCAGTTACACGGGCATACCATTACTTTATTCTGGAGCGCAGAGTTTGTATTGCTATACTGGCTGCACCAGCGTAGCGGAATCGGGGTTTTTAAATATTCCTCTTTTATTATTTTGATACTGATGCTGATCAGTATGCTGATGGACTGGGAAAAAGTAAATGATTTTAGCGATACTCACCTGGTTGTGATCTATAAAACCCTGCAGGGATTTATTACCAATATTGTGGCGGTGGCTGCTTTTACGATCTATGCGGTTCTTTTACGGAAAGAAAAAAATACGGCCGTCTACTTGGCGGGAACCAAAAATAATATTGCAGCCACGATAATGATTATGATAGCGGCTATTATATTTTACCTGACTTGTTTATTTGGGGCTAACTTATATTTTTACAAATATCAATACCTGGATGTTCCTAATGCATGGCACCAGCTAATTACTTATTCATTTTCGGCACTGCTGTTATGGATCATCCGAAAGTACCAGCTAAGTGTAACCATACTATTACGGGTACTGCTGATAGCAGGCTGCGTTATCATGTACCTGCTAAGTACACCTCTTGCAATTAATTTAAGAAATGGGGTGTTGAAGGATCTGTATCCATCCATACAGTTATGGGTGCATTGGCTGGCTGCATTGATATTAATATATTTGATTTACCAGGCGATCCGGATATATAGAAAAAACAGCGTCATTTTTGTACATACCAGTAAGGGTTTTATCTGGCTGATCAATATCGTGCTGATTACATTCTTTAGTGTAGAATGTATGAACGCCTATATTTTTATTACAGCTCCTCTTCAAAATATCAATACCTCCTTGCAACAATATTCAAAAGCAGGATTGACTATTGTGTGGGCGATTTGTTCCTTTGCGATTATGTGGCTGGGCATGAAGCATAAATACAAAACACTTCGGATCGTATCACTCTTCCTTTTTTCCATGGCACTTGTAAAACTATTTTTATTCGACATCCGCAATATTTCAGAAGGCGGTAAAATAGCCGCTTTTATAATGCTGGGGATATTGCTGCTGATCATCTCATTCATGTATCAAAAACTTAAAAAAATTATTATAGATGATACATCCCGGTAAAATATTGATTGCACTATATATAATTTGCGGTTCTCCTTTTTTGGCATTTGCCCAGCAGTTTAATTATACGGCCGAATTGGATACAGTGGCCAGCACCGGGTTTTATGCTATTACCATTTCACCTCAACTTTCCGCATATATTAAAACTGACCTTGCTGATATCCGGATCGCTGATAAAAATAAGCAATGGGTGCCGCATATTTTACAGG
>JBDTVX010000299.1:0-7400 GCA_040007015.1 Ferruginibacter sp.
TTGTGACCATAGGAAGTACCGGTCATGCTGCCATTTACGTGTACAATAGCGATATCGGGCCTGAGATAGCGGATGCTTTCCACCACTGCATGGATGAAGGTCTCTTTATAAAAGGAATCAAAGATCGTTTGATGTCCTCCCGCGATTGCTGCCCTTCCTTTGAGGTGCATTCCATTGATGACCACATAGTCTGCGTTTTCAGCAAAAGGTTTGGCAAACAGGTTCCCGTCTTTTCTGGTCCAGCCATTTTCCATGGTCTTTACAAGATCACGGATCTGTGTTTCGTCTGTAGCCGCGCTGGTTTGTGCATGTGTCGTCATTGTTAAATAGATTAAAAAGGTAATTGTTGAAAAAACTGATTTCATAAAAAATGTTTAAGGTTGATGAATTTGATTTGCACCACAAAACTGGCCGTAAAAACGGGGAAGTCCAATCAACGCAGTGGCGAAATGTATCAAATTTGTCGCATGAGACCGGGCAGGCTACAGAAGTATAAGAATAGGCGACCACATTATAGCTAATAGCCCAAAGTTTATATTTGAGGTTCAAAGAATTTTTATTTCCAGTCTGGTTGCACTCCTGAAAAAGCGCCTTCTCAAATCCCGCATCCTCCCAACCTCGACTGAAATCCGTTTTCTGCTGGCTCACAATAATTGAGGTTTTCAATTTAATATCACAGGGCAATTAAAATACGGACAACGATTTTACGATTTTGAAGAAGGTGGAATGATTTTCATAGCCCCAAATCAAGTTATTGAAACAGATCATAGCCATACCAATCATTCCGGTCATGGACTTTTTTCCATCTGGATTTTTTTTGTTGAACACCTTATTGGCAGTATGTCTGTTTAATAACTGTCTAAAATAAACAGGTACCATAAAATCCTTGATAGTTACCGGGTGGCTTTTACTTCTTATCTTCGGCATCAGCTTTAAGGCAGTATCAATGGTGAGCCAACGGACGTAAATGCCCTGCCATCCCCGGGCGATGCTCATTAGTGGTCCTTCCAAAGCTCATCCCCAACAATCGCAAATTGCTACTGAAATGAAAGTAAAAAACCTTTTACCAAACGATAAAATTGCGGGATATGTTGAAAGGGTATTGGTAATTGAAAATAATCAAATAACAACTCCATTCATTTTACCACTATATGCCAATGGTGTTCCTACCATACTTTTCAAATCAGCAAAAGGAAAACCTGGGAATGAGCATTCAAATCATCTTACACTATTTGGTCAAACTGTTGTACCTGAATCTTTATCTTTAGCTGATGACTTTACTTTGATCGCTTACTTTTTTAAGCCTTATACCTTAATATCTCTTTTCGGAGTACCGGCACATGAATTGACAGATAAGCCAATTGACTTAAATTTATTATTTCCTCAAAAAACTGTTCTGCTCCAGGAAAGGTTATTGAACGCTGACAATGTTGAGGATATGATTATTTTATTGGATAATTTTATTTTTTGGTTGATAAACAAATCGAAAACAGAATGCCCGTTAATAAAATATGCAGCAACCCAAATTGCAAATGATCCTTCAAAACAATCCCTGGTTATTGTTCAAAAGGAATTACATATCACGGAAAGAAGTTTTCAAAGAATGTTTGAGAGAAATATTGGCGTAGCGCCTAATCTTTATCGACGGATTTGCCAGTTCAATTCTGCTTTTACACAGTTAAATAATAGAAATCATCACAAATTATCGGATATCGCATTTCAACATGGATATGCAGACCAAAGTCACTACATCAGGTCATTCAAAGAATTTACAAATATTACTCCTGCAGCTTATCTCAGATTTGGTTCAGAAAAGTAAAAATAATTTTGTCGGGATTGTTCTATTTTAAAACCCCTGACTATTGTTATTTTGTACCAAAATTTAAATTATTAATTATGGCAAATCAAATTTATCCCTGCTTATGGTTTGACGGGCAAGCCAAAGCTGCAGCTGATTACTATTGCTCCATTTTTGAAAACTCAAAAATAACAGCAGAAAATCCGATCGTAGTAACTTTTGAATTGAAAGGAAAAAAATTTATGGGTCTGAACGGCGGTCCAAAATACAAATTTTCACCAGCAACCTCGTTTGTAGTAGAGTGTGAAACCCAGGCGGAAATAGATTACTATTGGGAAAAGTTGGGCCAAGGCGGCAAATACGATCAGTGTGGCTGGCTTGATGATAAATTTGGAGTGTCCTGGCAAATTGTACCTGCAGTATTAGGAAAATTAATGTCTGACCCGGAAAGAGCGCCAAGAGTAATTGCAGCGTTTATGAAAATGACAAAGTTTGACATTGAGCAATTAGAAAACGCATAAATAATTTTTTTGAAAAAATGAACAAACTATTTTAAAAAAAAATTGTAAGCAAGTTACTGTAATTGATGGACAAATAGTTTCGAAGAAAAACAATGAACCGCTAACATTGAAAAATGGCGACTGATGTCCCGGCGGGGTTTTCACGGCTTACTATTAAAATTATAAAAGAGCTTTCCGTGAAACCCCGACTGGACGATAGTTTCATAAATCTAAGTGAGCGGATAGCGGACATATTTTATGACAGCCATGGGGGGTCCGGTCCTTAAACGTATCAAAAGCTGAAGACGCAACAAAAATAATCCATCGCACCGCTTGCAAAATGATTAAACCGGCATTATACTTGAAATGATACTTGACCTGATATACCCTTCTATTGAAAAAACGGACATGAGGCTTGTAAAAAGTCACTACTGTAGAGAGGTAGTGGTTCGCATATTTATGTAATATAAAAGTTAGCGGCTATTTTTATGTTTTTAATAAGTTGAAGTTTTATAACACGAAATACCATGCAAATATTCAATAGCACATTTCTACTTCGCTTTTCGGTTGCCGTAATTTTATTGGCTCATAGCATTTCTGGTATGTTCAACAATGGCATCAATGATTTCGGAAATTTCTTTTTAAATCAAATTGGTTTTTCACCAATAGGTGTACCCCTTGCCTGGGCAATCAAATTGTCTCATCTATTTTCAGCAGTTTGCCTGTTGCTTGAAAAATACGTGAAGCTGGCTTGCATAGTAACTATCCTTGTATTAGTGATGGGCATTATCCTGGTTCATTTTAAGGAAGGATGGTTTGTTGTGGGAGGAGGCAGAAATGGCATTGAATTTAATATACTGCTAATTTTTGTTTTAATTACAATTATGTTTCCCAATGGAATTTCCAGGAAGCGTTAACAATGCTTACCAAAAGTGATGGCTCCCATAGTGGCAATAAAAATCTCCATGGAAATCCTAAAATTATTTTTCTTTTTTCCTCCAATCACACATTTTCCACGAATTCTTTTATAAAAAATTGTCTTTATTCGTGTTAGTTTTTGCATTCGTGGCATAAAAATTTTCGCGGCAATAACACAAATCAGCCTTCTGCTCATTTATACCTGCCAGTTGTACATTTAAAGGTATGCAATACAAAAACTGTAGTACATTTATTTTGCCAATATGAAACCTCCTGGTGCAATTGAATATGGTAGTGATTTCAATTACTAAAAAAACGCTACAATTTTAATTTCAGTGCCGGCATTCATCCTGGATATACCCCCTTACGCTCCTGAACCAGCAGAAAAATCATTAAAAAAATTTGCACATGGAAATCGAAAACAGCCATCAGCTGGTTCAGTTACTTGCCCGGCAGCTCGTTCCGGAAGAACAGGAAAATCCCAAGGCTTTACAATCCCTGCAGGATGCTTTCAGCCTCATTGGTTTTGATAATATCAGCCATTTTGATCTAAGCAATATTTCGGATTTTTTAGACATTTCAACCATTGAACCAGGGGGGCAGCAAACCCTGTCCCAGCCTGTTACAAATGACAATTTCGTGGAGCAGTTTCATGTATTTGCCCGTACAACGCCGGTAAGGAGTTCACAGGTTGAAGGCGGCTCTAATCCATTTCTTTCCGGAACATCGGCTAATACCGTGGGGCCTTTTACAATAAACCTGCGTCCACCTTTTTGGCTGGATTTTATCCGTACACAACGGTCGGTTGCCTTGTTTGTGCAAGGCAATCCAATACCCGTTCTGTATTTTAAAATCATCGTCAATATACTCCCCGGAAGGATATTTACAATACCCAAATTAAATACTTACAATATCATCCCCTCCTCGGTATGGGTACAGGCAAAAATGTTGCACGCTTTTGCACCGGCAGATTTGTATGCCGGTCTTAAAGTTTCATCGGGCACCCTCAGCATTTCGGGAAATTTTACCACCAATCAAACGGGTATTATACTCAGTCCCCAGGCCAGTTTTGCATGCCGGTTGCAACTGGTTCAAAAAGAATTACCTGCTGATGAGCCGGGAGGGTTATACGGAAAAGATGCCAGGGATCTAAGCATTCAATTGCCGGTGGAATTTTCTTTTACCAGCACCGGCATAGAAAAGGTAGGCGGCGCCAATGCAACTGTATTTGGCAACGCCTTAACTGCCGCTGAAAATACCCTGGCAAATACAAAATATTTTGAACAGCAAAAGCGGCTGGGTATTTCGCTTAACTTAACAGGCGATCCAGTATTTAACGTAACCCAAACCCAGTCGCCGCTACTCGATATCCATGGGCAGGCTGCTATTAATAATGTATGGTGGGCATTGCCACTGTCGCAGATACTGCTGATGCAGCCGCTGGAAGCAGAAGGCAATGGGGCGTTGATGGTTGAGTGTGCCGGGGGTTTATCTGCCAATATTAAAAAAACAGGCGGGGATGAAATATCATTGCCTAAGCCTCAATTTTTAATTGAACCCGGCCGGATCAACATGACCGATATAGCCAGCAATGGCGCAGGAAAAACCCATACTTTCTCATTGTGGAAAGACCAGGAAAAACAATTTGGTACAGAAACTTCCATCCGGTTTTTAAAAGAAGCGCTTTTTGTGTACAATACATTGGCGGAAGGTAACGAACTGATCAGCAGCTTTGCAGGTTTTAATATCGATGCAGACAGGCCGGTGAATATTAAAGGCGAAGCAGTTGCTTTGAGGTCGGATAAAGGCGGCATATTGATTGGGGCGAATGAACAAAATACCATTATCAGCATTTCGGATTTTGAATTGTTGATAAATAAAAATGCCGGCCCTAATGATTTATTACCGGTGCCTCAAAAAATGGCTTTGGCATTAAGCAATGCGATGCTAACTACCACTCTTCCTGCATCTGCAGCGCTGCTGGCTTTTGTAAGTGATGATCTTAAAAGCCTTACGAAAGGCACCCTGGAAATAACTTTTGGGTTATATGCCTACCTGCCTACCCTACCCGATCCCTACGTGGCCAATTTGGGAATAATGAGAAGGCAACTGGAAAGAATTGTGGACGCCCCGGATGTTGTTAACCGCAGGATTGCCGGCACAGAAGTATGGATGTGGGTAGTGGCAAGAGTTAGTTGGGGAAATGAGGACATGTTAGTAAATACTGCCTTTGAGTTACAGGATTTTGATCAAAGCAGGATCGTAAATAATTACAGGTTGCCTTTCCCAATGCCGGCAAGCACGGAAATAGCCGCTAAGAAGTCGCTTTTTGTTCCCATGGAATTACCGCCGCCAGGCAGGGAGCCGGGAAGCGATTTTAAAGAAAAACTGATCAACCGAAGTAATGATGCACAGCCAGGCATGGAAAATTATAAAGAAGATGTAACTCCTGTTTTTGTAGATTTTGCCTTGCTGGATGTTAGTTCCAATGCCAATCAAATGGGCGTGGCTTTCAGTCATAAATTTCCATACTTGCAGCAACTGGCGGGCAATGATAACAACCAGGACGGTAATGAAAATATTTTTCCAATAAAAATAGAAGGTCTTTCAATAATCACCGGGGGCAAAAATGCGCAGGCCTTTACACTGCCGGGTATTGCCTGGGAGCCACTGTTAAATATTTCGGATACAGGGCCTGACGATCCAAGGCCCGGCTTTAATTATTTTCCCAATGATGGTTTGCCAACGGTAATGGGTAACCTAAGTAATGAACCCGTAGTGCTGGCTCCGATACCTCTTGTCAAACACCTGGTAGATACTTTTAAAAGTAATAAAGATGGCAAAACATACGCTTTATTTAATTTGCCATTTGGAATGGTAGCTTTTGCTATCCTCAATCAGAATAAAGCCACGCAAACAACAAAGCCCGCTATTGAAAACGTATTGCCCGAATTTGAAAATGCTATCATCGGCGGCATTCAATTAGAGCTGACAGCCGGGTCTTCTTTTGATAACGATAACGGCCAGGGGCTTTTTGAAGGATACACATTTCAGCTAGTGAATTTATATGATCAGTTGGGAAAGCCTGCAAAAAGTACTTTGGGAAAAACGCCTACTGAAATATTTAATAACGAATTTACAGCCGGTACACTTTCAAACCGTCCCGGCGTGCCGGTTGCCGGTGTAGGTATTAGCGGGTATGGCACCAGCATGGCAAGTAAATGGGCAAATGATGATGCGATGTTTGCACAGGTAAGCAAGGCCGAATTTAATGTGTTTACCGGTCGCACCAGCCACGAGCTTGTGCAGGTGGTAAGCAAAGAACATCCATTTGGCGCAAAATTTATTCGTACGATCACCATCTTCAGGATGAGTAATGGATATGTGATAAGGGTAGACAGTGGCTGGAAAGCGCAAACTCCCGGATTATATGATTTTTCATATATAAATGATGTAACAAGAAAAAAAGAAATCAGTCCTTTCAACTTCCATCCGGGTATCGTAAAGGGCACTTTCAATATACGCAATATCAAGGAAGTTCAAAAGCCGCCTTTTAAAATCGGTTTAACCGAATTGCAAGCGGTTACCTATGATGCTGATATTTTATTGGACAATATAACTGAAGGCGGTAAGGAACAGGAGTTGGATGGAAACAAAGTCATTTTAGTGCCATCCACCGGGATTTTAGGCTATATCCAGATAGCGCCAGCAGGCTTCCCAATTGATAAAAATATTTTTGTGCAACTGCTTCAAAGCGAAGGCGGCAGTATTGGCGGAAGTATCAATTGCGTTATTAAAATTGCAGGAACTGATCAGCACAAGAAACTCAACCGCTTTGATGTATCACCCTCTGTTGACACCGGCGGCAGGCCGGTTTTTGTATCCACGGGCAGGGGAAGCGTTTTTCTGCCAAAGGATGGAAGCTGGAGCCTTGTGCAACATAAGATTGGAAATGGAAATGTAACGCCACTGCCTGCACAATTCAGCGTTCCACTTATTAAAGAAGGATTACGCCCGGGCTTTGATGCAGTAACCGGCAAAGATCTTTACAATCCTTTTGCCGATTTTGCCCCGGATGCCCTGCACCGCATTGCCGATCCGGCCAACTTATTAGTGATCGACCCAACGGGCAATAACTATGGTTTCCTGCAAAATATGGGGAGCCAAAAAGTTTTGTTCCTAAC
>JBDTVX010000300.1:0-7381 GCA_040007015.1 Ferruginibacter sp.
CAGGTAAGTAGATCTTTTTAAAAATTTCTCCCCAAAGCCATCCATATCCATCACCACCTGTACTTCGGGCAATGTTTTTATTTTTTCATAACCGGTTACCATACCCTGGGTAAACCGATGCACCACCAGTACTTTAGGAGGAAGATTATTTTTACGAACGATTCCTGCTAAAAAATCAATGGCATCATTGATATCATCCGAATTAAATGTACCGATCTTTGAACCGGGTATCTCACCATTCTTAAGGGAAAATTCAGGATCAATACCTAAATGAACATTGGGTAACTCCAGGTATTTTTTCAACGCAGGCACTTCATCCTTCACGGAACTATGGCCAACCTGGATATCTAAAAATACCATTGCATTGATTTGCTTTGCCCAATCCATGATCGTATCTACCTGGTGAAAAGGCATCCGCATACGGTGTTTATTATCTTTACCGGGAGCGCCCTGGGCAGTGATCGCCACATAATGCAATGCAGGAATTACATGTACGGATGTATCAGCAGCCTGCCATTTGGTAACCTCTTCCTGTAATTTTTTCAGCATGGAATCTTTGGGCAACGCTCCCAGTACCCCCATTCGTTTTGAATACAAATTTCCATAAAATGCAACGATCCTGTTATAAGGCAACAGGGCGCCCTGCAAAGGATAGGGAGTTTTAACGGGCCATTTGCCGGTAGTATCATAATTGCTCAATGCCTCCATTTTTTTATTGTAGCCGGCAGTATCGATGATACCGGCTGCTTTTTGCGACACTGTATTGGACTGGGCTGCTTCCGTTCCTGCTTTTTCTTTTATTATGACGGCTGTGCCTGCAATATTACAACCTGTATCATAAATAAAAAGTAATACGGGAAGTATTACCTTAACTGATTTTTTCATAGGGGTTATTAAATAATACACAAAGCTAAGCTATAATTAATTGATAATTGAAAATTGAAAATTGATAATGTGTAAATCGAAAAGCTGTTCGTAAACCGATGATAGTTTGAATTGAAAATTTTTCATTTTTCATTTTTCCATTATCAATTTTCTTACATTGGCTCGTGATAATTTATCAGCCATTATATTGTAGTTTGTCGTTTCATCTTTTTTTTGATGTGACTTTATCTTTTTTAAATAAATGTTATGTTTTGCAAAAAGATGAAACAATAATTTCAGCAGATCTGAGTTTTGCAGATCCTTACCTTTTTTTGTAATAAAATTATCAGCCTGTAATTTGGCGCCCCTGGCCGGAAGTCCCATTACATATTGGCTATCTGTGACTATTTGAATAACGGCATCCCCGCTGATATTATTGCCAACATATTCAATCCCTTTGATTACCGCCAGTATTTCCATCCTGTTATGGGTAGTATTTGCTTCATTGCCCCGTAATATAATTTTCTCCCTGCCCCACAACAGGATCGCAACCCAGGCGCCTATGCGCTTTTGGGTATGGCAACTGCCATCTGTATACATCTCTATTTCTTTAATATTAAAAGTATTTTTCATACAGGACTATAAGCTTATTAATCGCATTCTGTAGGCATTCATTGCTGTGATGCCCAGCTTTTTTACCAGGCGATAATTTACTAATACGCCAACAGGGGCGCCTATTACAGGTACCAGCTGGGCCATTTTGGCGAGATCAATATAGTCCCTGTATTCCTGCTGAAAATTTCTCCAGTCAAACAGGTTGATATCTTCCGGCAAAACACTGCTCTTCTCTTCCCAGTTTGTCATTTTGATATAAATATTTTTTCGATGCACATGGCTTGAAAATGCCAGTTCAAATATATGGAGCAGGTAAACTCTTTCTTTATAGTCTTTTATATCGAAACCATACAATGCGGCAATTTCAAATAATAATTTTAGCTTAAGACCGATTAAAATCGGGAAATCAGCAAGACCGAGCAGTATTCCTCCCGCGCCTGTGATGCCGCCTTCTACTGCTGCGGTGTTTTTATACCAGTCTATTTTCTTTTGAACGGCTTCTTCCCGGGCCTGCAGACTTGCATTCATCAGCCGCGCTGAAGTGGTGTATTTTGCGCCAAATAAAACACCGCGTATCATTTGCCGGATAGTAAGGGTTATGGCATTGTGCACTTTTTCAGGTATCCAGTTATTTATCTTCGCCTGGATTTTTTTTGAAAGATTATTCAACAGCGAGGGCCTGCGCATCATTTTCTTTTGCCAGGCAATTAAGGATGTTTGGACCAGAAGATCATACGAATTCATCATGATAAAACCCTGTTTTTTCAAAGGTACTACTACTTCGTTCTTAATATTACAAATCTAAATCGAGTGCCGGGTGAGGTAAAGGAACCGTTTTAAAAAACAGCTTGAATGATGATCTCCATTTTATTAAATGTAATAATATCATCCTGCTTTTTTTTGAATAATAATTTTGCAACCGGGGCGTTGGGCGAAAGTACATAAATATCCCTTTCTTCAAAATGCAGCTTACCTAAACCCGCAGCTATAAAAAAAGAGTAATCATCGCATTGTATAAAACTACCTGCTGTTGCTGAATCGTTTAAGGTTGAACAATCAATGCTGAATAGTGCTGCCAATTCAATTTGGTTAGCAGCCAATTGCCGGGAATGCATATCTTTTTCCAAATGACTCATGGCCCTGGATGTTTCATATTTATCACCGGCGCTGCTTTTCTCTTCTGAGTTTGCGGCATCCTGGGCATTCGCTATGGCACCGGCAGTTGCGGCAATACGCTCTTCAATAAGCCTGATGCATTTATTAAGCAGCCTCTTTTTAAATCCTGCTTTTTCAATATCTGTAAGTAATTTATTCATTTGTCATTGAAACGCAGATCGTTTGACTGATACTTTTTATTCTGCAAACTTACGTGTGCAAGCGTGTATACCCGTATTGATCATATATCAATATGCGTAAAAATTATAAAGCATCTACGTAAAAACACAGTAGTAAATTTCCTTATTCTGATCTATTTTCCGAAATATGGAAATAATCGGGGTGGAAAAACTTACTATACTTTTGATAATCAGCCCATTAACTGTTTGGCACTATTTAGGGATCAATATCGGTAGCAATAAAGCAGGAAAGAAACAAGAATTGAAGAAAAGGTTGCTATCAAAAACAAACATACAAATTTATTATAAGGGGTATCAGTGTTTAAAATTAAAAAGACCGGTAAAATGGATTGGATCACCATTTTAGCGGTTTTTTCATTTTCGTCGCGATTTTCAGAAAATCATACAGTTACCTTTTTTACTCTATTTACTTTATTTACTTAATTTACTTTATATACTCTATTTACTCCATTTACTCTTTTACCTTATTTACTTTATTTACTTCTGCCAGGTAACTTTTTAAAAGTCACCGCTTGCTCCCCCACCTCCAAAACTTCCCCCGCCAAACTTGTTGGCGGCCGAAGGTGCAGACTCGCCTGTAAATGTTTGTGCAAGCAGGATCGATTCTATAACCAATTTTTCTTTTGCACCGGATGAATCTATTTCCACGCTGGTAAACCCGAATTTTGGAACTTTAAGATATCGGGTTAACCCATAGGAAATAACCACCAGTGTAATTCCTCCTGCGGTCATTACCACCTCAATGGAAGCTATGGAATAATAATATCTAACAGTAAAAATGATCGCTGCTATCAGCAATAAACCAATCCGGATCAATACAATATCTTTTTTCTGAATGCCTCTTGTTAAATAAAAACAAGGGATGACCACGGTAAACAGCCAGAAGAACCACCCAAGGGTAATAGGGGCGTTTTCCGCCAGGTTTAAATTAAACATTGCATTGCTTAATTCTCTTACAATATAATAATTCCCGGAAAAATAAAAGCTGATCAGGGCCGAAATAGATATGATTTGTAAACATCCGGAATAAAGCTGGTTGATCGTTTGTCGTTTTATAATTTTCACCAAAAAATAGATGGCAATTGAAACGGCCATTAATACAAATGGAACAAAGGCTTTTGCAGCAGTACCTGTTTTGGTACAGGCGAAAAAGAAAATCCCCAGTAACGAAATAAACCATACTACGCTCATTACCCTGTCGCCAAACCGCAGGCAGGAATACAGGGAGATAACAAACACGATCACACAATTTGCAAGACCACCTGCACCCGTTAAATAGCTAATACCGCCCAATAAGGAGCAGGCCGAAATCCATAGCAGCGCATCATCTACACCGGATTGAAAATGATTTTTAGATTGAATCATATATTCAAGGGCAGCGTAGGAAACGATCGCAAAAAAAATGGCCAGGCCGCTGATTGCCTTATCAATAGAACTGAGAAATAACAATGCAAAGAGGCCAAAAGAAAAAAGAAGGATGATTGTGGTTAGTATAAACAGCCCGATCCTTATAAAAAAATTCGGGGAATAAAAATACGTCTGGTATTTGTTGTTGATGTTATCCCGTTCTTCCTTATCCAAACTGCCCTGGTGAAAAGCCTGGCCCGCCTGTTCACGAATAAGTAAATTATTTAACCATAAAGGATTATATGCGATCATGCTTCCCTGATTTTTTTGTTGGTACGAATTAAAAATAAGATCAGCGCGATACCTGAAATTATAAAATATAAAAATCCCAAATAGATCGGGGCCAGGTCATGCTCACTTAAATAGCTCAATAGCACCACCACAACGTAGCTGATTCCAGTATAGGCATATATGGTAATGACCAGGATAAAATAAAATGATTTGTCGGTCATTGCTTTCCTGTAAAAAACCCAGGTCATCCCCATTAATAATAAAAACCAAATCACATATATGGCATTGAAATGAAACATGGCAGCCAGGCACGAGATCAATACAATGTGTGTACCGAAGTTGGCATAGGTAAACTCAAAATGTTTTTTTATATTTCTTTTTTTGGTTGCCCATGCTATCCACATCAATAATAAACCCAATGCCAAACCTGTGAAAATAATCGTATTGTTATTGAAATCATTCGATGATAAAATTTGCAGTGGGGTAACGGTAATACCCAGCCACGCAGCAAGGTTAGCGATGGCCATACTCAAAATACCCAGGTGATCAAAATAGTAAGCAGAGAAAAATAATAGCGCCATGGGAAAAAAAACCGCGAGCCCGTAACGGTTTCCAAACAGGTTATATTGGTATTGCAAGTAAGCGATAAAAATAATAAACGTGCAGCAGGCCAATAATAAAATATAATCGAAGAAAGAACTAGGGGCCGAAACTTTCCGGGTAGAATACGGCAGTTTATTTTTAAAACAATAAAAAAAACAGCCGGTACAAACCAATGCGATCAACAGCAAAATAACCTGGTGGCCAATGCTATCAATATTTTTATATACCAGGATGCCCAATCCTGCGCTTAGCATCAGAACACCAAGATATAGCAGTGTTTTTAATTCCCAATGAACGGAAAGCAGCAGATTCTGCTGTTTCAATTTTATTTTTGCATACGATGAAGCTGAGATCATACCTTCTGCGTGCAACCGGTCGAATACTGTTGAATTCATATTTCAGTAATTGGGAATAAAAGTAATGTAAATATTTGTTTATGTAATCATCAACAGGTAACCGGTAGTTGTTGTTGATTTAACGGTAATGATTGAGACGATTAAGAATGAGTGAATGTGGCCGAAGTATTTGCAAATGTGATTTTCATAAATTTTTCTCATAAAAAATAATCACGCTTTAATATTTCTTAATGAACAACACTATTTACTTCTGGAAAAATGCATGTTAAAAAACATTGTTTTATTGACCCTAAAAAAAATTGCCTATTTTACCCTTCCAAAACTTATCAAATGTTAGAACCTGATTTCTCCGTTTTCCCGGAATTGAAAACAGCAAGACTGTTGTTGCGCAAAGTATCCAATGCTGACGCCCGGGAAATTTTAAAACTGCGCAGTGACGAGGATGTAATGCGCTACATTGATAAAGAAAGATCGGCGACCATAGCAGATGCCGAAGCATTTATTAACAAGATCAAAGATTCTTTAAAGAGCAATGACGGCATCACCTGGGCAATTACTTTGAAAGAATCCCCGAAGATTTTGATCGGAACGATCGGCTACTGGCGATTAATAAAAGAGCATCACCGTGCAGAAATAGGTTATATGCTGAACCCGGAGTATTGGAATAAAGGCATCATGAAAGAAGCATTGGCGAAAGTGATTAATGTTGGGTTTGACCTGCTGAAGCTGCATAGCATCGAAGCACATATTAATCCTGGAAACGAAGCATCTGCGGGCATATTAACCAGTGCCGGCTTTACAAAGGACGCTTATTTCAGGGAGAATTTCTTTTTCGGCGGTATCTTCAGGGATACTGCAATATATTCAAGGCTTCAATAAAACTACCGTCAAAAGTTTGATGCACACGATCTCAATCTTAGAGGAATGATATCTTTTAAAGGAGACAATTTTATTTTATGATCAATACGTTGAATATTTCACCTCTTGTAAACGATGATATAGAAGCCTTAATAAGTTTAGTAAACAGCGCTTATCGCGGGGAAAGTTCTAAAAAAGGATGGACAACAGAGGCCGATTTGCTGGGTGGAATCCGAACCGATCAAAAGTCTATACAGGCACAAATAGAAAAGCCCGGCGCAACCATGCTTACTGCCAGGGATGAAGCCAATACCCTGGTAGGATGTGTGTACCTGCTGCAACAGGGCCATCAATTATACCTCGGCATGCTTACAGTGGCACCCGATATACAGGCAAGAGGAATTGGGAAGCAACTTTTGTTTGCCGCTGAAAAATATGGCCGGGAAATTAATTGCAGTTCTGTTGTCATGTCTGTAATTGAATTACGGCATGAATTAATTGACTGGTATAAAAGGCACGGATATGAAAGCACAGGTGAAATTAAGCCCTTTCCTTCTGATCCGTCATTTGGCATACCAAAGCAACCGCTGCAATTTATAGTACTGGAGAAAAAAATATAGAATGAAACAGATCATTAATAGCTCATTTTATACAATATCCACATGATGTTCATAAATTTTTAGCAGGTATTTTTTTATCAATAAATATACTTGCTTTGCTGAGTTAACCGGTATTGGAAAAGACCTTCCATGCAGTATATAAATGCGATCTAAACCAAATGAATATACATATCAATAAAAAGGAATTTGTTGTTGGCAGTGATACACTAAGCAGCTGTTTTTTTTCCCGCTGTTAAATGGCATTAACGTTTATGTGAATAAGAAAATTATTAATAAAGGGTTACCTTTGCAGCAGAAATGTATTAAACACTGAAGCATAATAATAAAAAACAAAACAAACAAATGGTACAAAAAACATACTTTAAGACAAAAGATTATTGTAAAGTGAAATTCACTGTTAACGCTGAAAACGCTGAAACAATTGAAATTTTGGGCTTAAATAGTGATTGGGAAAATTCAATAGTAATGAGCA
>JBDTVX010000301.1:0-7356 GCA_040007015.1 Ferruginibacter sp.
ATCATTTTCTAAAAATGAATAATGGGGAAAGAGAATGGAATTGTGAATTATCCACAATAGATACATCGCTGTTTATTGCCGGTGCCCTGTGTGCGGCCACTTATTTTATAAAGAAGAACAGGGAAGAAACAGAAATAAGAGACCTGGCTGATAAGCTTTATCGCAGGATTGACTGGCAATGGGCATTGAATAATGGAGATACAATATGCCACGGCTGGAAACCGCGGTCAGGTTTTCTACAATACCGATGGGATGATAATTATAGCGAAGCCATGATCATGTACATATTGGCGTTAGGTTCTCCAACTTTTCCCATTAAACCAGCAGGTTTTAAAAAATGGACAAGCACCTTTAAAGTAACAAAAGTGTATGATATATCTTATTTATATGCCGGCCCCTTATTCATACACCAATTCTCGCAAATGTGGATTGATTTTCGCGAAATACATGATGCATTTAATAAAAAAGCGGGCTTTGATTATTTTGAAAACAGCAGGCGTGCAACTTATATTCACCGGCAATATGCGATTGAAAATAAACTTCAGTTTGAAGATTATGGAGAATTTTGCTGGGGCTTAACTGCAAGTGATGGCCCAGGGAAAAAAAAATTAAAAATTGGTAGTAAGGAAAGAGTATTCTACAATTATATCGCACGAGGCGCTCCCTATGGTCCGGATGATGGCACTGTTTCCCCCTGGGCTGTCGTAGCCTCCCTGCCATTTGCACCTGAAATAGTAATCGGAACCATTCGTAATGCCATCGAAAAATTCAATTTAAAAGCACATAGAATATATGGATTTGATGCCAGCTTCAATCCCACTTTTCCCGAGAACATTGTAAATCCTCATGGCTGGGTTTCTCCATGGAAATTTGGATTAAACCAAGGTCCCGTAGTTATAATGATTGAAAACTATAATACTGAATTGATATGGAATACTATGAAACAATGCCCCTATATAATCAAAGGTCTTCAACTGGCAGGTTTCAGTGATGGATGGTTGGATAAAATATAGTAAGCCTCCTTTTCTTTTCTTTTCTATTCGGCCCGGCAGGCGAGATGCCCGATGCGCCCAACGGCGCTGTCGACGGCACACAATCCGGAGCCATCACCCTGGCCCAAACCATCCGCTCAGAATTGGGTGGTGTAATGTTACGCTGCCGCTGGATCACCTTTCCGTCCACATTTGACTTGAAAACAGGTAAGTTGTAAATATTTTGAAATCCTTCCGGGAGATTTTATTGGTCCGTTGTGAATGGAGAAGCAGGTAACCCTTCTTTGTTATAAAGGTTTGCCCGTTCAGGATTGTCAGCCCATGCATACCTCACGGCTACCGGATCTTTGATTGAGTCATTCCACACCATCACCGTATTTCCTTTGATGACAGCTTTTGCCCAAACATACTTCTTGTCTTTGCCGGCAATAGCAAAATGGTTCAGCTCCGGGCTATCTTTTGCAATAAGACCGGCCCCGGTTTGTGAAAACCTCAGGATAATTTTATCTTCATGTTTTTCCATACCATCGTATAACGGACCCGAGGCTACAATTGTGTTATCTCCATATGCCAGATTCCGGGCCAGCAAGGCCAGGCGTTTACCAACATCTTGTTTGTTAAGGGGATGAATGTCATTCCATTCTCCCAAATCTATGGCAACAGCCATGGCAGTATTTGGCACCGAAAGGGTATTCAGTTGCTGCTGACGCAATTCTGCCCAACTACTTTCCGCCGGTATTGGCGCGGGCTCCATAAAATTTGGAAGCTGTACATAAATAAAAGGGAAATTACCCTGCCGCCACACTCCTCTCCAGTTCTCTATCAAAGTTTGCATCAACGCTTTGTAATCACCAGGGTGGGACGCATTTGACTCGCCCTGGTACCAGATTGCACCTTTGATTGCAAAACGGGTCAATGGTGCGATCATTGCGTTGTATAACCCTGACGGTTTCCAGCGTATAAAAGTCTGCCCGGGCAATGGGTCCATAACTGCCCCGGGTTTAAATTTCCAGCTGCCCTTTAGACCGATGGTATCGTTGTTGGAGGTGAGCCGGTAAGGTTTACCAGGTACAAAACCTCCGCGACCAATATTGCTGATCACGCGAACAACTATGGTATTTGTGCCCTGCCTCAAAATGCCGGGTGATACTTCGTATATTCTGGGCGGATACTGGTAACCGGTAGTGCCAATAAATTGCCCATTAATAAATACAGAATCCGCATCTACAATTCTTCCTAATTCAAGTTTTACAGCTTTGCCGATCATAGAGGCAGGCGGTTCAAATTCTTTCCTGAACCAGGCGCTTCCATTGAAACTACCTGCATCCGTATCAGACCAGTATCCGGGCAATTGAAATGCTTTCCAGCCGGCGGCGTTTGTTGCCGGGCTTTTCCAGTTATTCCTTAACCCCTCATCCAGTTCATTCAGTTTTTTATACCAGTTACTGCTTAAGAGCCGGTCGCCGGTTTCAATTTCTTTGATAAGGCTATCGCTCTTAAATTTTTGTACCTCCGCGAAATAGGCTGGAAATTTTTTCAATGCCGGTTCACTGATCCATGCTTCTGTCGGCGATCCGCCCAATGCAGTATTGATAAGCCCAACCGGGACTTTGTATTTCGCATATATTTCCTTCGCGAAAAAATAGGCAACTCCTGAAAATACAAGTATATTTTTTGTGTTCGCGGCTAACCAGCTTCCCGATTCTACATCCATTTGCGGAGCATTGAAATCATATTTATCGGGAACCGTAAATTGCCGGATCTGCGGATTATCTGCATCGGTGATTTCGGCCGGGTATTTGTATTTAAGCCGAACCATCATCAGCTCCATATTGGATTGCCCGCTGCATATCCACACATCCCCGATAAGAATATCTTTAATCAAAATTTCGTTACTTGCTTTGATTGTCATCTGGTAAGGCCCACCGGCCTTTTGAGAATTTATTTGAACACTCCAATTACCTGCGGCATCCGTCTTGGCATGCAACGATTGATTGTTAAAATTAACTGTCACGGATTCGTCCGGTGAAGCCCATCCCCAGATACTTAATTTGGTGTCTCTTTGTAAAACCATTCCATCACTTATAAGCTTTGGCAGTCTTACCTGTGCTGGTGCGGAAAACACAAAGAAGGAAAACAACAAAACAGCGCCTTGCCTGCACATGTATTTTATTAATGGGATTGCTATAAACATGAAGTTTTTATGGTTTGCTTTAATCGTTTTTCGGATCCTGGTTAATAAGGAAAAAATAGAATTATCCGGACACGCTTTAATTATTTATACCTGTACACACGCTGTATCCCCCACTCTCCTGATGCTATTGGCACTTGTCTTCCTATTTGAATCAAAGACCGGAAAGTTATAAAAAAATGTTTTCCATGATGCTGTATTCTTATTCCTTATGCGTGCAAATCCTGAGGAATTTTTACTGAACATCCAGCTGCCACTATTTGGATAAAGGGGGTGAATGCTTTATAAATTTGTCTGCCCAGGCAATAAAATATTTCATATTTGGCGCATCTGTGTGCCCTCCGTCATGTTGCCGCCAGGCCAGTTCACCTTCCAGCATACTTACATTTACAGCAGGCATTTTTTCCGTTTGATAATCATTGGAAACGCCAATGTCATGCGCGCCAAGTAATTTGAATATGCCGCCTGCCGCAACAACAGCCATATAACTGCCCTGGTGGTCAAGCCACTTCGCATCTCCCTTTTCCGGAATTCCATAACTTACAAATGTCAAACGCGGCGCACACATCGCAATGAGTTCGTGAGAATCAACGGGCAGATCACAACCGGACTTATTTCCAAAACCCGCTTCTGCGGCGCCATATTTCATATAATTGCCCGCCATCCAGTAATATTCGCCACCAGTAAGGCTTTCTACTGCTTCACCCCAAAATCTCCGGTGCAGGGTAGCGCCACCTTTACCGGATGATCCTATCAAACCCATGGCAAACCGGTCTTCAAATGCCAGTGTTACCAATGCCGCTTTTCCATACCTCGATACCCCTTCAATCCCTACTTTCTTTGCATCCACACCCGGGTCCGTTTCAAGATAATCCATACCACGCGCAGCGCCCCATGACCATGCACGTAAAGCTCCCCAATCATCCGGTTTCCTTGGCTGGCCCTTGTTCACCAGCCCGATTATACCCCGGGTAATGCCTGCTCCATTATCTGCCTGAATGCTATTGGGATCAATCGTCGCATATCCCCAACCGTTAGCCAATAACTGCTCTGTAGGCGAAGCATCGCCAACCTGTGGTGAAGCAGGCCCAAAGGGAAACCCGGTATTGGTACGTGTAATGGGGTTATAAGCCGGGTACTGATCAAATATTTTTTTTAAATCAGGATTGTTTTTTACCAGCAGATCTTTAAGCGCATCATTAATTTTTTGCATGTCGTCACCAAAAGGCTGGGTCGGCGAAGGAAATGAGGGACGGCCAAACATCATCAATACGGGCACCGGACCGCGTACATTTAAGGGCACCACCAGCATCATGGAAATATCTACATTAATTAAGGGGTATTCACTATTGTCTACATGCCCGATCAGTTGTTTGGCAATAACGGGTATACGGCCGACAAATTCCCTGTCAGTAATAGTAACGCTCCACGATACTTTCGGGATCCGCTTCGGAAGACGTCCGTATACCTCACGTTCCAGGTCTTCGGCAATTTCCGGACGGCGCATCTTCCACCACATTTCAGGCGTTGTTACTTTCTTACCATCCTTTGTTGTCATAATTTCCGGCAATGCCGGACAAGGATTGGCAAGGGACTCATCATAGTTGGCGTGATTCGCGTCAGCTTCATTGCCACTTGGCCCTGGCCGCAATTTTTTTATTCCCAATTGTTCCATCATATTGGCATGATCCTGTTCCGATGTAAATGCTACCGGCGGGCGATATTTGCCATTCACAGCTGCGGTTTGTGGCAATAATCTTTCAGAAATAAATAACAAAAAAATAAATGCGACTTTTTTCATTTGATTCCTGTTTTATCGATTATTTTGATGGAACGCAGGTGCTTTCTCATTGACCATTCTCAAAACATGATTTTTGCAAACTGTGTATTCACATATTTTAACTCTTTTATTCCGGCCGCAATTAGCTGTGAAATAATTGCCTGGCATATTGACCTATAAACATAAAAACGATCATGATCTGCATTCAGCTAATGTAGGAAAACAAATTTAATTTGCAACCGATTGCAGAGAAATAATTTAACTATTTGGATATAACAATTCCTTTAATTGCTGACTGTTTTATTATCGTCGGGGTGTAATATTTTTAGTCGAATTGGTTTCGTTGGAAGAGGCGAATGTTCTTTCAACTTTGAGGAATAAGGGATAGCATTGGAACATTTTTTTATACCTGGAATAACAGGCGGTTGCTTAAACCTGGCTTATTTCCCAAAATACCTTTCGCGGTTCCCATTGCATACCAGGATAGGTTTTACCGCTTTGGCCGAGCATTTGAACTACTCCATATGAGGCCATATCCAAATTGTGCGATTTGTCATCACTGTACAGCTTCTCATAATCTGCAAAGGTAAACCAAAACGCAACCCTAACTCCTGTTGCGGTAAATATTGAGAAAAGCTCTTTCAAATAGTTAACTTGCTCTTCTTCGCTGTATTGCCAGCCCTCGTTTACAACAAGTATATCCCCCTGTATAGAAAGCACCGTAAAAGTAGCATTTCCACCAAGCTTAGCAGCACCATACAATGCGCAGCAGCCAAACTCAGTGATCGCTACGGGTTTGTTGTGTACCATGTAGTTTTTTAATTGGAGCTCGTAGTACGCCAGGTTATGTTTCGCTCTGTAAAGGTCAACACTCACTATATCGAAAAACGACCAGTCAATGTCTTCCCATTCGCCGGCCGCATATGTAATGTTACCATGAAAGTATTGGCGAATCTCCGGCACGGCCTTCGCAAAAAATTCCTTCAGCGTTTTATTCATAGCAGGTTGCCACTTGTCAAACTCTGCGAAAGCCTGGCTGCGCTCCAATAAATGGCTCCCGGGTAAGAAACCGCTATTAAAAAGTGATAATTCACATCCCAGTACAAAGACCGTACCGGCTGAAATCTTGTGGATTTCTTCAGCTTTCCTGGCGCAGTTAACAAAGTACGATACGAGTTCATGAGGGGATAAGTTGCATGGAAAAGGCGAAAACCATACGATCATTCCCGCTTCAACTGCCTGGCGGGCCGCAATGGCGATGCGATCGGGATCGGCGCCAGTAATTCGTATGTGTGTACAATGCAAATCAAAGGCAATAATTTGCATTTCCCGACGAACAACTTCAATATCAAATGTTTTGCGGCTGCTATTTGCCGGGCCATATGGTTCAAACCCAGTATCATAATTGATCCCTTTATGCGGAGTCATCATATTAGTATATTTTTCGCTGATGCTTGTTTTGTCATAGATGGTTTTGCTGTACCGGCTAAACAAAAAGGTTTCTGTTTTCCTTTGTTGCTGACCAGGTTGAGGGGTGATAAAACAGAATAAGATTGTTGTAAGTAGTTTTTGCAGTTGACGAATTTTGGTATCAACTATTACATTTCCATACCGGGAAGTCACAATTTATTGATGCTTTATTTTTGTGCCCTCCCTGGTAATTGCTGCAATGGATGTTTCCAGTTTGTTGATGCGTTCTTCCAAAGTAATGATCATTTTCTTTTGCCTTTCAGCCAGCGACTGCAACTCCTGTATCCCTTTAATTGCAATTACACCCAAACCACTATAGTCCATTGTATAGGTATCGAGGTTACGCTCGTTGCTAACATTGTGTGTAACGAGCGACGGAAAGATCTTCATTACATCCTGGGCGATAAAACCATTGTACTCCTGTTGATCGGTTGCATTCTTAAATTGATAAGTGGCAGGTTTTAACTGATCTATTTTGCCAAGCATGGCGGTCATTGGCCTCACATTGGTTTTTAGCCGCCCATCAGAATTGCTGGTATAGACGCCTGTTGTTTTATTAAACGTTCCCCTTAGTAACCCATTAAAAAATAATTGGAGGTTGCCGAAAGTGACCAGCTCCCAATTTTCTGACGTGGAGGAGTTTTCTAGCAGCAGGCCAAAATTTCCATGGCTTATTTTAGCCTTATATTTTGTAGGAGTTGATGTTCCTACTCCCAAATTTCCATCTTTGGATAATACCATGCTGGTAATATTTCCATTGTTTCTAAACTGTAAGCCATTCGGGTTAGTACTGTTATTATAAACGATTCCACCAGACACATTATTTGCCGGATTGCCAAATAGAATACTGGTCTCTGCATTATCCGGTGCCAATATACTTACATAATTGTCTGTTCCGCTTTCAACTACAAGTGAAGAGTTAA
>JBDTVX010000302.1:0-7348 GCA_040007015.1 Ferruginibacter sp.
TAAAAATCGGCTAACTTCCCATCTAATGGGCGTTCTATAGTTTTCTTGCAGACACGATTTAGATTTTCCCATACTTGTAAGACAAGCCAATATTATAATGATTTTGGAACTCTCTCAATTAGCAGAACTTGACCCGATCAGTCTTTTTTCAGGCTAACCCTTTTTGCATGTAGCTGTGCCTTTAGCGCCAGTTCAGTAGCGAGAAAACAATGCGCCTGCGGCATGGCGGTTTCCGTGCGGTTGATCACATCATCAACAAACAATTGGCCAAATGGAAGCGGATCTTTGTTGCAGTCGATATATTGTGTGCCTTTCTGATCTACCAGGTAAAGATGATTACCCCCGGCATGCCCCGATGCGATGTCAACATTTTTTCTTACTTCAATATATCCATCCGTACCTAAAATAGTAAGGCGCCCATCTCCCCAGGAGCCCAACCCATCAGGCGTAAACCAATCCACGCGGATATATCCCATGCCTCCGTTCCCACTCAGCATCACATCACCAAAATCTTCAAAATGGGGATACTGCGGAAAATTGGTATTCCCGGTTTGTGAAGCCACGATATCTGCCTTTGTGGTGCCGGTAAAAAACAGGTACTGGTCAAATTGATGCGATCCGATATCGGTGATGATGCCACCATAGCGCTTTTTATCAAAGAACCATTCCGGTCTCGATTTTGGGCTCATGCGGTGCGGTCCGAGGCCAATGGTCTGGATCACCTTCCCGATAGCACCGGCTTTTACGAGGTCACCAGCCTTTATAGTGGCGCGGTTCTCAAAACGCTCGCTAAACATAATCGAATAAATGCGTTTTGTTTCCTTCTGAACACGCTGTACCGCTGCCAATTGTTCAAGGGTGATGATCCCCGGTTTGTCTACCAGGTAATCTTTTCCATGCTGCATTACGCGTATGCCCAAAGGCGCTCGTTCATCAGGAATGCCCGAACTTAAAATAACCTGTATGGAAGCGTCTTCCAGTATCTCCTTTTCACCCGCTGCCAGTTTTACTTCAGGAAATTGTTTGGTAAATGCCGCGATCAATTCCGGTTCCTTTGCATACAGCGATACCAGTTCGCCGCCGCCTCTTTTAACAGCCTCTACCATGGAGCTGATATGGTTGTGGTTGATATTGATAACGGAGAACCTTATGCGAACCGGTACCGGGGGCGTCCATGCCGGTTCATGCGGAAGGGCGGCGATCGATTTATTGGCAAGCCCCGACAACCACGCCAGGCCTGCTGTGGTGGCGGTGTTCCTGATAAAATTACGCCGGTTGGATAGTCGCTCTTTCATATTTTATAGATTGTAGTAAGTTTATAAATTATTTATTTTAATCGGGGATAACCATTTCAACCTTTTTAATACTTTTTACCGGGATAAGCACTTCCTTCTTTTTTTTAATAAAAACCAATGAGCTATCCTGCTGCTTTTGAATAACCCCTTCGATAAGCACTTCATCATTTATACCGATCACCTTTAACCTGGTTTTGTGCTCAATAAAATAAGTGTACGCCGATTCATTATGGCTTGTCACCACCGGGTCATTCGCTACTTTGCTTCCGTGTTTAGTGGTAATTAATATAACCCCTCCCGCTCCTTGCGCGCCATAGGCCGTGGCAGAGGCGGCATCTTTCAAAACACTGATCACATCTACATCCTGTGGGTTTATATTAGAAATATCTCCTGCATATACAGTACCATCAATTACAAATAAGGGTGGCTTTTGATTGTTTAAACTGCCCGTGCCCCTCACTATAATGGAGCCGCCGTTCCTGTCATTCGAAGTCTTTACTTCCAGCCCCGGAACATCCTTCAGCATTTCAAATATTGTTTTGTAAGTTCCTTGTGTAACATTATTCGGCTTTGCCTGGGCAGGCGCCGGGGTGCATGCCAATATTAAACAACAGCAGAGTAGAAAGAAACCGGTGCGCTGATCTATTTGCATTATGATTTGTTTTTGGATTGATTAATTGAGCGGCAGAAGAAATAGCAGTTGTTCTGCAGGGCTGACGCACGAAAATCGATTACTTAAAAAAGGGCTTGTTCTACCTTTCCTGCAATGATTTTTTATTTTTACAATTAAATTATATACTTCGCAAGGGTTAAATGAATGATATCTTAATGTTGAATATTTTTTAAACCTTAGTAGAATCGTTTATTAAATATTGGTATAAAAAAGCATTTCAACTGGATTTAAACAGCTTCTTACAAACTGTCTAAAAATGATTTCAGTACTCACCAGGCAAGTTTTTAATTGCCACGAATGCACTCATTAACAGCAATAAAAGAAAATTTTTTTATAAAAAAAATCTGGGAAATTCGTGCATTTGTGGCATACTTTTTATTTTAACACTCCTTTTAATTCCTAACCGGATCGTCTTTTGAAACAGCGTGTGCGTTTGAATAATTAATTCCTTTGAACTGACTGGCAATAAATTTTATTCCCTGCAACAGGTGATTCTTATAACCGGCATCCTGGTAACTTTCTTTACTGTGCCCCAGCGTGGTGATCCAGATATTTCCACCTTCGAAATGCTGGTACCATACTGCCGGGAAAAAATCACCAAAAGACCCTGCATATTTCAACAGCGTATCTGCCGGTACGGTTTGTAAAGTATGCAGGTCATGCGCCATTAATACTTTAATGCCCGGATATAATTCCTTCCCAAAATAACATTCATCTTCTCTTTCCCAAATGGCAGGAACGCCCTGCATGGAGGGATGCGAAGGATCTATATTCCTTACACTGAAATGCTGAAATTTGGCGTGCCAGGAAAATGTTTCACCGATCATCATCTTAAACCATTTCCAGTTTCGCTCCGTGCCGGTAATGGAATGAATGCCCACAAATCCGCCACCAGCCTCAATATACCGCCTGAAGGCCAAACGCTGGTCATCTGTATCAAACACATCATTATTGGTACTGGCAAAGATCAGGAGGGTATATTTTTTTAAATTCACTTCTTTGAACACACCGGGATCATCAGATACTTCTACGTTAAATTTATTGGCTGCTCCCAACTCCCTGATGGCGGCAACTGCTGAAGCAATATTATCATGAATATAGCCCTTGCCATTTTTGGTGTAAACCAGCACCATGCTGTTCCTTAGTTTAGCATTGCCGGCGGTAATTACAATTGCCTTCTTTGCAGTATCATTTAAAATAAAACATGGCCATGATACAAACTTTTCCCGGCTCCCGGGACATGCCATTCCGTTGATTGCATTTGCAATGCCATTACATGAAACGATTATAAATAAAACAACCAGCAAAGTTGCAGGATAACCAAATTTTTTCATATTACAAACATACATGAGCCAGATGCCTAATGTACATTTAAATGCCTGTTTTTGCTTCAAATGTTACGAAAACGTTTTCGTACAAATCCTTTAACAAATTAATAACAGTTAGCAATAAAAAGTATATATTTAATTTTATATACACTGGATTCCTGGCGTGCCATCAATGCTTGCAATTGGCTCATAAAAACTGATTGCACAACTACTTCAAATTTCACCAAAAAACTAACACTGGCGTAATGAAAAAAAACACCAAAACTAACCAACCCATCAAGGGGGGCATAATCTATGCGCTATGCTTTCTTGTCTTTCTGGCAGCATCTGCACCTAACCTTCATGCCCGGGAAACACTTCATCATTTACTATCGGAAAAAGACATTCCGCCCATTACTATTTCGGGCAAAGTAATGGATTCAAAAAACGCGCCCTTAGAAGGGGTGAGCGTTTTTGTTAAAGGAACAAAAAAGGGTGTCGTAACAGATGCCCATGGCTCTTTTACGATTAAAAACGTACCTGACGCAGGAAGCCTCATTTTTAGCTACTCGGGCTATTCAACAAAAGAGATCCCCATCCAGGGCGAAACCTCTGTTACCATTGTTTTAATCGAACAGGTATCAGGATTAAGTGACGTAGTGGTAGTAGGTTACGGCACACAAAAGAAAAAAGACTTAACGGGTGCCATTTCGCAGGTGAAAGCCACCCAGTTAGAGAATGAGAACCCCAGATCTGTACAGGATATGTTACGTGGAAATGCTCCCGGATTAGATGTTGGCTTTGATCCCAGTACTAAGGGTCAAAGTGGAAGCCTGCAAGTTAGAGGTAAGGGTACCTTAACAGCCAGTTCAGATCCTTTGATTGTATTGGATGGAGTAATTTACCCGGGGACAATGGCTGATATTAATCCCAATGATATTGCTACCATCGATATTTTAAAAGATGCCAGTTCAGCTGCGGTATTTGGAGCCAGATCTGCCAATGGCGTTATCCTGATTTCTACTAAAAAAGGAAAAGCTGGTAAACCGGTGATTACAGTGAATAGTAATATTGGTATGAATAAACTCGTAAATCAACCGCATTTATTAAATGCAACTGAGTTTTTACAATTTCGTTCAGACGCTTTATGGGCGAAGGCCGGTTTTGATTCAACATCCAAACCAGGTATCAAGTACATCTATGAAAACCCGGCTAATTTGCCTGCTGATTTTACAATAGCTCAATGGCTTGCATTGGATGGTTCTACGAGTCTCAATAATGATACCGCCGTATGGTTTAACCGTAACTTATACAAACCCATTGAATTAACCAATTACAAGGCAGGAAAATCAATCGACTGGGAAAAAGAGATCTACAATACTAACGCCTTACAGCATGATCATACCATAAGTGTTGCTCAGAGAAAGGAGGATTTTAATTATTATCTTTCTTTAGGTTATTTAACCAATGAAGGTTTAACGGTCGGTGATAAGTATAAAACATTTCGTACCCGGCTGAACTTAGAAGCAAAAGTGGCTGAGTTTTTATCGATTGGTATGAATTTTCAATATTCTAACAGGGATGAAAGTACCGTGCCTGTCAGATTTGGTGATATTGCTGCCACTACTCCCTGGGGTTCCTTCTATGCAGCCGATAGCGTAACCGTAAGACAAAGTCCCAATGATGATCCGGGTTCCAATACCCATCCATTTTTAGACCAGGCTTTTATAAAGCGTTTGTATAAATATGATAACTTTTTTGCTACGCTCTATGCAAAAGGAAATTTGCCCTTTGGTTTCTCCTACCAGGTTAACTTTTCACCGCGTTATGATGCTTTGCGTGAATACCAGCATCAATCTTCTAAAAAGCCCGATATCGTAGCGAGAAAAGGCGTTGTAGACAGAAGAAATCAAACCGTTTATTCATGGCAATTGGATAATATCCTGCGCTGGAATAAAAAATTCGGCAAACATGCAATAGAAGCTACTTTCCTGGTGAACGCAGAAAAATTCCAATCATGGAATACCACTATTTCAGCAGAGAATTTTTTGCCTAACGACAACCTGGGTTACAATGGTATTCAATTTGCTACTTTACCGCCCACCATAAACAGTGATGACCAATATGAAACAGGAGATGCCCTGATGGCCAGGATTAATTATAATTATAACCAACGTTTCTTTTTAACTACAACTGCCCGTAGAGATGGATATTCTGCCTTTGGACAACAAAACCCAAGAGCTACTTTCCCTTCAGTGGCATTTGCATGGTCAATTGGCGATGAAAAGTTTATGCGTGGCGCAGCAGTATGGTTAGATTATGCCAAACTTAGGGTTTCATACGGTGAAAACGGTAACAGGCAAATTGGCCGATATGCAGCTTTGTCGAGTTTGAACGCAGGTACCTATGTATATGTAACTACTGGCGGAACAACCTACAATACATCTTACGTGGCGGGAAGTAATTTATCAAACCCTAATTTAAAATGGGAAAGAAACAGTGCCATCAATTTGGGTTTGGACTACGCTATTCGTAAAGGAAAAATAAGCGGCTCAATTGATATTTATAAACGCACCACCAAAGATTTGCTGGTGAACCGCTCCTTACCTACCGTCACCGGATTTACGAGTGTATTGGTTAACCTGGGTGAAGTGGAAAACAAAGGATTTGAATTGAGTGTGAATTCAGTAAACCTGCAAAAAACGAACTTTACCTGGAATACAACGGTTGGATTTTGGGTAAACAGTAATAAAATTGTCCATTTATACGGGGCCACCCCTGATTATGATCCTTTAACAGGTAAGCAAACGGGCAGTTCAGAAAAAGATGATATCGTCAATAACTGGTATATAGGGCACTCAATCAGTGCTGTCTACGATTATCCCGTGCAGGGTGTTTGGCAAACTGCAGATGTTGCTTTGGCAAAAGCTTATGGATTTCAGCCCGGTGATATGCGTTTGGCTGATGGAAATTCAGATGGCAAATTTACGATTGCTGATAAAAGATTTATTGGTGATAAAGCCCCTAAATATTCGTGGAACCTGAGAAACGATTTTAAAATTTATAAAAACTTTGATTTTTCTTTTACGCTTTACGCCAAAGCCGGTCAGCTAACCACATTTAATGAAGCCACCAATGGAGCCAGGAACAACAGTAATAACATCTTCTATGATCGGGTTAACTTTTATGAAGTACCCTACTGGACGCCTTCCAATCCCTCCAATGAATATGGAAAACTTGGTTCCTCCAGGGGCGGCGGTGTTAACTGGAACGTTTACAAAAAATCTTCCTTTGTCAGGTTAAGCAATGTTAGTCTTGCCTATACCATTCCGACAGCCATTACCCAAAAATGGAAGATAGGAGCACTGAAATTTTATACCAACATTGTAAATGCTGCAGTGTTTTCAAACTGGGATTATTTCGATCCGGAATATCATGGCTCAGACGGAAATACGAATATCAGCCCAACCCCACTTACCTATAATTTTGGTTTAAACCTGACATTATAAGATAACCTTTAAATAATTAATAGATGAAAAATTCATATAAATTTCTTAGTCTTGCGGCCATCATTTCAATTGCTGCGATGGTTTTTCAGAGTTGTAAAAAAGATTTTTTAGCCCCAAAGCCACTGTCTATCTTTTCTGTAGAATTTACCTATGTAGACCTTTCAGGATTCAATGCAGCCTTAAATGGTTGCGCAAGAAATCTCCGCGATGAATGGTATGGCGATGGTGCACCCATTATAACTGAAACGATCTTTTCGGAAGAAGCTGTAGAAGGAACAGATGATAAAACAGGGCCGGCACAAAATTTAGATGTACAGATTAAACCGGATGCTCTATTAAACAGTACGGACGCTAACAGGATTGGTTGGTACTGGGAAAGGGAATGGATAGGCATTCGTTTAGCGAATACCATTATTTCCCGGCTTCCGGCAGCAACCGCTATTAGTGACGAAAATAAAAATATCATTAAAGGCAAAGCGTATTTTTTCAGGGCCTATGATTATTACCGCTTAACCAACCAGTTTGGAGATGTTCCCTGCCCTTTAAAGGAATTATCCGGTGTAA
>JBDTVX010000303.1:0-7305 GCA_040007015.1 Ferruginibacter sp.
AGCGTTTCATTCTTTATTTGATTTAATTCGCTGCCGCTTTTTAATAGAGCTGTTTTCGGTGTTAATGCTGCTAAAGCCGCAATAGTTTCTTGCTTTCTTCATTGCATAAGGTTCTAATGAATGTCCAAGACTGAATAAGAAAAGTAACAAGGCGCCCTCTGCCCATTCCCCTAAAATAGCTGTTCCGACAGCCGCAACCAACATTAAAAAATCAATCTCAAAATCTCCTTTACTAATTCCTTCAAAGGCTTCTTTAGTTGTATAAAACCCGCCAAACAAATATGCGCCTCCATAAACAACGATAGAAACAATTGGAGATATTCCTTTTACAAAGGATAAACCAAAACCGGCGCCTAACAATACACCACAGATGATTGCAAGATTCAGTTCCGTTTTTTCGCCAAAAATACCGCTCCGAATGGGCATGTGCGCGCCCCCGTATGGCTATGCTCTGGCCTTGTGTTCCACGTGTGTGTTCATGGCCGGGAGCGTCCTTTCTAACTGCAGGTTGTAAAGTTTCGTTGGTATGGAAAATTTGCTACTTTATTTATTGCAAGTCCTCTCTTTTTGATTTGCTCAACAACTGTATCTTCCGAAGCGTCTTGTTTCATGTATTCAAACTGAATAAATCCTGTACCCGAAACGGCAACATAAATAATTCCCTTCCATCTTCTTATTTCTTCCTCTGCAAGCATGGCATGTCGTTAATGCCGGATGCCGGATACTTCAATCAACAAATGCGCAAACGCTTCAGTTATTTTAACACCCGTACGTTTTGCAAGTGCCACTATCTCACCAATGGAAATAATACCCGGATAGTAAGGAAAACATAATTTCGTTTTCACATTTCCCTTCCCAGGAACTATATACACTTTTTCTATTCCCCTTCTATTTTGATGTGATAGTATTACCGGTTAACACATTCATCCCTTTCATTGGATGCTTCCGGCAAAACTATGTCCAGGTTTATTCATGTATTGTTCTTAGTTTTTACAATTTAATTTTTATTCCGCCATTTACTACAAATCCTTCCGTATGTGTCCATATCTCATCAAAAGTGGGACTTAAATGTGAGCCGTTCACTACATTCTTATACCTGCTTTGCCTGGTGTCTGTAAAATTTTCAAAGTTCACATACAACGAGAACCTCTTAAATATCTTTTCTGCCATAAAACCAAACTCGCTATACGCCGGGGTTGTTGAACCATTACTTAGATATTGCTTTCCTGTAAAATATCCTTCCAACCCTAACTTGATCACTCCCTCCTTCTCGTAGATCAATGCCGTGTTTAGTTTATGTTTTGGAACCAAAGGCAGGAATTGATTTCGGATTAAATATTTTGCTTTTGCATCCGTGAACGTGTACCCTAAAAATAATTTGAAATTGGTTTGATAAATAAATTTTGCGTTGGTTTCAAATCCTGCGCTCCTTGCCGGCTTTGTTGTGTTCATAAATCTATAACTGCTGATGGCATCACCTTCTAAAACCAGGGGTTTATCAATCCGGGTATAAAAGAACATGTGATTGAATACTATTGAAAGTCCACTCCCAATGTTTGTTCTAAAGTTCACATCGGCAGTGCCTCCGTAACTCTTTTCCGATTTCACATTATTTAATTGTGCAACATTTCTATACTGTATGGTTTCTGTTTCTTCGGTAAATAAAGTAGGTGTTTTATAGCCCATGCCCCCGCTGATTCTTGATGACCACCCGGAACTATATTTTACCAATAATGAAATTCTTGGAAGTACAAAAGCTTCTGTATTTGAATAGAGAGCATTATTGTAATTGGCTACATCCAGGCGTAAGCCGGTTTCCAGTTTTATTTTATCTGTTGCATCCAGTGTGTGCTGTGCGTAAATGCCCCCGGTTTTCGCTTTATTGTTCCTGCTTCCACTGCTATTCGCTTTTTCCCTGAAATCGCTATAGATAAAATTGCCCCCAATCACAAACGCATGCTTACCTGCATTGGTAACATACGAAACATCCGTGTATGCACTGTAATCTATACCTGCAAAATGGTACAATGGAATATCGATTGTTCTGTCAAAAACACTAAAACTTTGTTTAGCCAAAAATCTTTTTTTGTCTCCTGTTTTTTTATCATATTCAACTGTGCTGATATTTCTGACGGTGCTGTTCCTTTCAAAATATTGATGCGAGGCATCGGCTTTATTTTTTATAACGGCAATATCCCCGCCTGTTCTTTCTGCATTTGTAAAACTGTTACCGATTGTTATAGTGGTGCTTTCGTTTGGATAAAAAAAGATTTTGGGATGTATGGTATATTCACCAGACTTTGGAACTTCCGTGAACTCATCCTTATCAGCATCGTATGGCTGTTGCCGGTTGTATAACGCTAACAGTGTGTAACCTGTTTTGGCGTGCCTGCCCGAAGCAAAGACGCCAATATTACTTTGTCCAATGTTAGAATGATTTAAAATAAAACTGTGTTCCGGTGTTGCTTTAGGCGTTTTAGAAATGAAGTTTACCACACCCGCTATTGCGCCGCCGCCAAATAACGGCGAGGCAGGGCCTTTGATGATCTCTACCTGTTTTAAATCCAATGGCGGTATTTCCAATACGCTAAGGCCACCGGAGAAATTTCCAAAATTGGCGAAACCATCCTTTAATAATTGTGTGTACCTGCCATCCAGGCCCTGTATTCTGATACTGGAATTGCCGGAAGTAGCGGATGTTTGTTGTACCTGTATGCCTGTGCTTTCATGTAAAAGCATGGCAACATTAGCAGGTCGCATATTGTTTTTTTCATCGATCTCTTCCAGTTCTATGGTTTCAACCCTTGTGGGTGTATTGGCGATTGTTCTGCTGGTTCGGGTAGATTGCAAAATTACTTCTTCCATTCCATGCAATGCATGCTCCATCTCAATGGCCAGGGTATCTGAATAGTATGGAATGGTTATTTTAACTTCTTTGTCGTGATACCCTACCGCAGATGAAACCAGTATATAATTTCCATTGCCAGGAAATAAAATTGCAGCTATGCCCAATGTGTCGGCTGAATAACCTTTCCCTGTGCCTTTAATTAAAATGCTTGCTGGCACCGGTATTTTATTTTCCCGGGATTTTACTGTAATAAATAATCTTTGCTGCGCCTGGCTTATACCAGGGATTGCCGCAAATAATAGTATGATAAATAGTCGCATGACTTTATGGCTATAATGATTTTGTGATAAATATATTTTTCAGCCCGGGTTAAGACTGGTCAATAAAAATAGTTACTACGCAATGGACAAAAAAGTGAGCCCGGCCTCTTCTTAATTTTACGCAACTGCTTTTTAGGTAAACCTTAGTACAAAGAAATATACATGAATGATCTCACCTTATGCACAACTAAAACAACAAGAACAGTCGATCAAAATAAGGTAATAAGGCCGTAAACATTCAATGAATGATACTACCAGGGTTTGTAAAGTTACCCGTTAGTTTACCCCTTTCACTTTAGAGAAAGTGGGACAACAAATTTTAAAAAATTGAGGAGACTACAAATTCCCTGAATGGACCATCGTGAAGTTTAGCAGTATCGGGGTGGTTGCCAAATGGATAAGGCAACTTCTTTCGTATCGGAAGATAAAAATCCAATTGAGGGGAAAATAAAAAATACCGGTGGGCTAGCTATTGATGTTACCAGGTGATTGATAGAAAATCCTGCACAACAGGAGCAATGGCAAAACGGCGAGCAATAATCGTTGTGGTCATTTTCTGGTTGATGTGGTGGCGAAGAGAATTCTGTTTTCGCTTTATCTGAATTCATACAATTTTCGTTATCAGCACAAGGCAATATGCCAAGTGTTAAAATAAGATAAGCGAGTATGTGTGCAAAAATTTTCACAGGTTGCAAAGATAGTTTAAGGGGATAGTTAAAAACAAAACAATGTTTGTATCAATGTTGCATCCGTGAATAGCATGCAAAAAATAAAATACTTAATATTAAGTTAAATTATGAACATTATTACGCTTTCATGACTGTCGTAAAACAACCCGTTAATGTCGTTATTGCCCTTTATTATTCCTGAATATTGGTTAGATATTTGCATGACAAAAACAAGCACCGGGTAATAAAATTCTTAAACGAGAATTATATACCGGGTAAAAGGATATAGCCGATAAAAACAATTTTAGAAATACTTTTTATCATTTATTAAAAATCAACACTATGGCAACAATGCAAAAAATCACCTCAAATTTATGGTTTGACAAACAAGCCGAGGAAGCAGCAAATTTTTATGTTGGAATTTTTAAAAATTCAAGGATCATAAAGACCACCCGTTATGGAAAAGAAGGATACGAGATTCATAAAATGCCGGAGGGGACAGTGATGACAATAGAATTTGAATTGGGCGGGCAAAAATTTGTAGGCCTCAATGGCGGGCCGATATTCAAATTTAATGAAGCCGTTTCTTTTATTGTTAATTGCGATACCCAGGATGATGTGGATTATTATTGGGAAAAGCTCTCAGAAGACGGCGATAAGAAAGCACAGCAGTGTGGTTGGTTAAAGGATAAATTCGGGCTTTCCTGGCAGATCGTTCCCACCATTTTACCAGACCTGATGGCCGATAAGGATAAAGAAAGATCCGGGCGGGTCATGAAGGCAATGCTTCAAATGAAAAAACTTGATATTCAAACATTGGAGCATGCATACGAAGGCATGGTGACTGTCTAGTTCAATTTTTAAAAGTTTCCGGATTACTCCCAAACCTTACAGGCTTTAAAAACCTGTGAGGTTTGGCTTTATATAACAGGTAGCTTATATAACCCCTACGGTTATTCGCTTTTATAAACTTCCTTCCCAGCCCGGTCCCGTCCGGTAAATTTTCCACCCGCACTTTCCAATGACTTGACCCGTACTAATATGCCAAAAGATAATTATTCATTTATAATCATGTAAGTACAATTTATATAATCGTTGAAATTCAGGTAGTTTATTGTTGTGCAATATACCACGCACCCAATTATATAAATTCCGGCTACCGGCTTAAATGAACCCACCATTGCAAAACTCTGCCTGTCATTGACTGCCAGGTTAGGCTGGTACCTCACATAATTACCACCGGCAGCATTACTAATAACTCCTGAGGATTGCAATTGGTATCCCACGTCCAGCCGGAAGCTGGAATTGCCAGCCACAGTTTTCCCCAGTGCCGCCACCGCATTCATCACAACCCGTTGGTTGCCATTTAAGGTCACTGTAGTGGAAGGGCCAAAAAATTCCCAAACCGAAGCTGCCGTAGGAATAGAACCGCCGGCACTTCCCTGCATGTTATTTACCCTGGCTATTGAACCAGGCACAGCATTGGAATTGGCCCAGTTACCTGCACCGGTTGGACCGCTGGTAAGCACTTTTCCTGCTCCCGCATTATTGATAAGCTGAATGCTATTGGTAGCAATCAGGTTATTAGCTTTTATATTTCCATTTACATCCAGCTTTTCAGTTGGTGCACTGGTGCCGATCCCTACCCTGTTATTTTTAAGCGAAAGCAGGCTTTCTTCACCGCTTCCTGTAATATTAAATGAAATATCCGCATTTGGGCCAATGGAACTGGCGCCCTGAGGATATGCATTGGAAGAGAGGTCGTAATTTAAAAAAGCGTTCGCATTACCCGTGACCGATAGCGTATAGGTGCGGGTATTATCCAGGTAAATATTAAATAAAAAGGGATCCAACCCATTGGTGAGCGCTGCATATGTTTTTGTAACAGTACCCAGTACCGCACCAGCATCATTCTTTATCTGCAGGGTAATGCTCGCGCCGGTCAATGCTGTAATATTTAATTGAACCTCCATCAACTGGCAACTACTGGCGGGTACAAATGTTTGTGTTATCGTAGTGCCATTGATAGCAAGGTTGGAACCTGCAGGATCACTGGCTGCCACCGATACAACGCCGCTGCCAATATCACTGAAATTCATTTCATTTTGTGCCAGTGCAATATTGGTGGCCGAAAATAGCCTTCCTCCAAGGTTGAGCGAATCTCCGGTGATGGATAGACCGTTTCGTGGCTTAAGCAGGTTTGCTCCCGGCTGCCAGGTAGCATTTCCATTTGCATCGCTGGTTAACAGTTTTCCATTGCCGGCATTGGGTGTTATTTTAAGCACATTGGCTTTGGCAGTATCCATCCTGATGTTGCCATTTACATGCAGTTTTTCGGTGGGTGCCAGGGTACCGATCCCAATATTTTGTGCTGCCGCGGTTAATGAGCAACAGATCAAAGAGGTAAAAATTAATACTTTCATGCAATTGAATTTATTTAACATATAAAAATTATGTGAACTGATCGCCTGTTGCTAAAGCTCATAGTTTTACCGCACCCTGGGGATTGTTGATAGCTGATGCTACGATTGCTTCATAAAAATATTTTAATTGCCCATATCGCTTTACTCCTGCAGGTAAGTGGAATTTCCAAGGTTTGTCTGAACCATAATGATACTCGCCTCCCCTGTCATCTTGAAGAAACCCGTAATAAACACCAGCAGATAAATATATTGCTAATTATCTAAATTTCAAATGGATTAATATTTAACCGTTGACCGTATCAATTACAAATATACCTTTTCACTAAAAAGCCCATTTTTTGTAAACATATACATGGTTCAACGCCAACGATCATTTATTTTCGTAGCCAGGCCGTTTTCAAAAAAATGCGGTTATTCATTTGCTATAACCTGCCGGTTGATTATATTTATCTGGCGGAACGCACTATTCCAAATCCCCCGGCTAAAATAATAACTGATGAAATCGTATCTAAAATACCTGCTGGCAATCGTATTGTCTCTTGCGCTTATGCCAGCAAGCTACACTCAACCCTTACCGGATTCAATCATAAAAAAAATTGAAAATCTCTATTCAAGATGGAATACTGCCAACAGCCCGGGTTGCTCGATCGGCATTGTAAAGAATGACAGCCTTATTTATTCCAAAGGCTATGGAATGGCCAATCTTGAATATGCCATACCAAATACTCCCGCCACCATCTTTCACATGGCTTCCGTTTCCAAACAGTTCACTGCCTGGAGCATTATTTTACTTGCGCGGCAGGGGAAACTTCACCTCGATGACGATATTCATAAATGGCTTCCCTGGTTTCCCGATCTTAAGGAAAAGATCACGATCCGCCATTTATTAAATCATACCAGTGGCATCAGGGATCAATGGCAGTTACTTGCCATATCCGGAACAAGACTGGATGATGTAATTACACAGGAGCATATTGTAAAAGTATTGAGTAAACAACAGGCGCTTAATTTTAAACCCGGAGAAAAATACAGTTATTCAAACAGCG
>JBDTVX010000304.1:0-7281 GCA_040007015.1 Ferruginibacter sp.
GGGGCGGTTGTTTTGAGACCAGCGAAGTAACCACCCATGAAAAGCCGGTGTTCAGGAAATATGATGTGATTCATTATTGCGTACCCAATATTCCCAGTGGCTTTGCGCGTACCGCATCGCAGGCCATCAGTAATGTATTGATGCCATTGTTGCTGGAAACAGCCGAAGATGGCGGTATTGATAATGTGGTGTGGTATAAAATAAATATCCGCAGCGGGATCTATTTATTTAAAGGAAGCCTGACCAATTTTTATTTAAGCGAACGGTTTGATTTAAAATACACCGATTTGAACCTGCTGATCGCCAGCAAGCGATAAATCAATTTTAAAAAATGTAATTCTATAATTGAAATTTTAAGTGATGAATTACTTAATTCCCAAAGACGATAAAAAATACAGTTTTGCGGAGTACATGGCAATGGAGGAAAAAAGTGTAGAGCGCCATGATTTTTATTACGGAGAGTTATTTGCTATGGCTGGATCTACAGCAAATCACCACCAGGTTTGCCAAAATATTAATGTAGCGTTAATTAATAAATTTAAGCCAGATGGTTGTTTTGTCAGTATGGAAGGAGTAAGATTAGAACTTGAAGAAGAAAATTTTTATTTATATCCCGATGTTTTTTTAACCTGCGATGAGCGGGACAAAAAAAATAATCTGTTTAAAAAATACCCGGCAATAATTTTTGAAGTAATTTCTGAATCTACCGCATTATATGATAAGGAAGAAAAACTTAAGTACTATAAGCGGATTAAAAGCCTTAATTATTATGTATTGATTTCCCAAAAAGAAATCAGGGCAGAGGTTTACTCCCGGATTGAAAATACCGAAATATGGAAGTATCAAACTTTTGAAAATATAAATGAGAGGATTGAATTTGACAGGCTTGGCTTTACGCTGCCGGTAGTTGTAATTTATGATGGCATTGCGTTTGAAGCAATCACAAAATAGTGTCGGATGCCAGTTTACATATATCTGTTATGATTAAACGTGCGGGTGTTAAAGAACGTCAGACATCGATCAATCATCCATCAGACATCTTTACTTGTATTTCCCGATCTCCACTACTTCTTCACAGAAATCATACTCCTGCTGATCATTGCTGCTGATGATCACTAATTTTTGCCTGGTGTAGGTTCGGATAAGCTTGTGATATAATGCGATACCATCCACGTCTAAATTGGTGGTGGGTTCATCCAGTAATAACACAGGTGTATTGCAAAAAAAAGCCTGGGCGAGTTTCAGCCGTTGTTTCATTCCGCTGCTATAATATCTTATTTGTTTATTGGCTGCCGCGGAAAGTTCGATAGCGCGGAGTATTTCTTCTGTGGACACTATCAGTGGCTTGAACAAATCATGAAAAGATAAAAATTCCTTCGCCGTCATTTCTTCCACCAATTCGAGATAGGGTGCTGCGATTGAAAGATATCGATGACAATCGGCTTCTGTTATTTGCCTGTTGTCCGCAGTCATAATAACAGTTCCTTCATTGTGTGTAAGGGATCCAGCTATTATCTGAAGCAGTGTGGATTTACCTGAACCATTTGCACCCGTAATGGCATATTTTTTCCCTGCTGAAAATTCATAGTCAAAGTGACGGAAGATCCATTCCCTGTTGTATCGCTTGCCGGTATTGGTTAGTGTGATTTGCATCGGAAAGCCCATCCCTACCCCTTCCTAAAGGGAAGGAAAGCGAATGGGTAATATTAAAATTAAGAGAGTAAGGTAAAAATAACAAAGACAATTTTTCAAAAAATTACGACACAATCTTCAAATCAATTTCCCCCATCTCTTCCATTTCCTTCCGCTGGCCAGCGGAGAGATAGAGGGGCCTTCCGGGCAACCGCGAGGGTTGCCCCTACTCATCATCCATACTTCCCTTTGTAAACCGCTTAATGATCCCCCTGCCGCTTTCACGGATAAAAGTAACTATTTCATCTCTTGCGTCAGTTGCAGGTAATTCTTCCTCAATATAATTAAGGGCCTGGGAAGTATTCATTGATTTGTTATAAATGATACGGTAGATATCCAATATCTGGTTGATACTATCCAGCGAGAAGCCCCGTCGTTTTAATCCTACTGAATTTACGCCGGCATAACTTAATGGCGTTCTTCCTGCTTTAATATAGGGTGGTACGTCCTTACTTACCAGGCTACCGCCGCTTACAAAAGCATGCTGGCCAATTTGTACAAACTGGTGTATGGCGCACATCCCACCCAAAATTGCAAAATCTCCTACTATTACATGACCTGCCATTTGGGTATTGTTGCTGAGGATGCAATTATTTCCTACTTCGCAATCATGGGCTATATGACAGTAGGCCATCAGGAGGCAATTGTTTCCAACCCTGGTGGTCCAGCGATCCTTACTGCCGCGGTTAACTGTAACAAATTCACGGATAGTGGTATTGTCACCAATTTGTACAGTGGTTGCTTCGTTGTCAAATTTCAGATCCTGAGGGATGGCGGCAATCACCGCGCCGGGAAAAATACGGCAGTTTTTACCAATCCTTGCACCTTCCATAATGGTTACATTACTCCCAATCCAGGTACCGTCCCCAATTTCTACGTTTTGGTGAATAACACTGAACGGGTCAACTTTTACATTGGTGGCTAGCTTTGCGTTGGGATGTATGTATGTGTGCGGATGAATCATAAATGATGTGAAAATATGAAAATGTGCAAATTGCGCAATTTCAGGTCATACGATTACAATGTATTTAATTGAGTTATTTTCAAATTAAGCCATTTAGCAATTAGTTCCGCTTCACCAACTGTGCCGTCAAATCTCCCTCTGTACAAAGTTTGTTGCCTACATAAACACTTCCCCTCATTGCACATATACCCCGGCGTATGGGTTCTATCAGTTCCATCTTTAAAATCATCGTATCGCCGGGGACTACTTTTTGTTTGAACTTACAATTTTCTATTTTTATAAAATAGGTGTCGTATTGTCCTTCCGGCATGGCATTGATACAAAGAATGCCGCCTGTTTGGGCCAATGCTTCTATTTGCAAAACCCCCGGCATTACAGGGTTACCGGGAAAATGGCCCTGGAAAAAGAATTCATTGAATGTTACGTTTTTGATGCCCACAATTTGCTTATCCGTCAGGTCTATTATTTTATCTACCAATAAAAAAGGATAGCGGTGAGGCAGTGTTGCTTCAATTTGCTGCAATGTATAAATAGGCGGTTGATTAGGATCGTATAGAGGGATACCCTTTGTATGTTTATTTTTTTTGATATACTGCTTGATCTTTTTTGCAAAAGCAACATTGCTGCTATGGCCGGGCCGGTTGGCGATAATATGGCTCTTTACGGCATAACCGATCAGTGCCAGGTCGCCAACGATATCCAGGAGTTTGTGTCTTGCCGGCTCGTTTGGAAAGCGGAGTTCCAGGTTATTTAAGTACCCCTCGCTTTTTACTTCCATTTTTTCCCTGCCAAATGCTTTTGCCAGGCGGCTCATTTCTTCAGTTGTCACAGGTCTGTCTACTACTACGATCGCATTATTGATATCGCCTCCTTTTATGAGGTTATTGTCAAGCAATGCTTCCAGTTCGTGCAAAAAGCAAAAAGTTCTGCAGGGCGCTATTTCTGTTTTAAATTCTTTCATGCTTTTTAAACTGGCATGCTGGGTACCCAGCACAGGAGAATTAAAATCGATCAGCGTAGTAATTTTATAATGGGTAGATGGTAATGCGGTTATTTCCACCCTTTTCACTTCGTCATAATAAGAAATATTGGTATCGATGGTATACCACGCTTTGGCGGCATCCTGTTCCACTACCCCTGTATTTTCAATAATTTCTACAAAAGGCTCACTGCTTCCGTCTATAATTGGAATTTCAGGGCCATTTACCCCGATCAGGCAATTATCTACCCCCATACCCACCAATGCCGCCAGGATATGCTCTACTGTACTCACTTTTGCTTCACCTAATTCCAGGGTAGTTCCCCTGGAAGTGTCGGTTACCAGATCGCAATCTGCTTTTATAATGGGCATTCCGGGCAGGTCCGTTCTTTGAAACTGAATACCAAAGCCGGGGTTAGCTGGCTTAAGCGTCATATCTACATCGATGCCCGTATGAAGACCGGTGCCGGAAATCTGTACTTCCGAAACTAAAGTATGTTGTTTATCGGGATTGAAATTTGCGTCCATGCGTTTCTTCAAAATTTTGGCAAAGATATTTAAATTTATATGTCAATGCTATTAATGTGTGATCCGGATATCTGATCCGATAGCCATCGGATTTATGATACCTGATTTTTTAAAGCATGAATCAGTTATTGAAATCGCATATATTCGGTCACCTGGTGAATAAAACCCTCCTATAAAGGTTGATTATGGGAGGCATGTGTTTTGATTCCAGGTATTTTTGAATGAGCATTCGTCATTGTCGGTGGGAAACATTTGTAGCAGGTGACACTGTTATTCCCCAAAATACTAAAGATTCGAACCTCAAAGAAAAATGTGTCTGGTAGGCGGGGGTTGGTAGAAAATTTCAACTCAGGGGATCTGATCGCGTAGCGATCGAAGGAGCTTTACGAATGATACTTTTAATTTTTTTTCTGCCTCATTAATCTACAGGTTTTCAGGTAACTTTATTTTCATCTCCTTTACTATTTCTTCCAGTTCTTTTATCCTTTTTTCAAGGTCCGGTAATTTTCTTGCGATTGCCTGGCTTCTCAATGAGGCCGTAAAGTCAAATGCCGGTGACCCCGTTACAGCAGTATTGGGTGTTTTTATCGATTTGCTTACCCCGCTTTGGGCATTTATTTTACTTCCATCCGCAATTTTTAAATGGCCCACAATACCTACCTGTCCGCCAATCATTACGTTGTTACCCACTTTTGTACTACCGCTAATGCCTGCCTGTGCTGCGATAACCGAATTATTTCCTATTTCCACATTATGGGCGATCTGTAACAGGTTATCTAATTTGGCGCCCGATTTAATTAGGGTACTTCCGATCGTGCCCCGGTCGATCGTGGTATTGGAACCAATTTCCACATCATCTTCAATAATTACATTTCCGATTTGCGGCACCTTTTTGAAACTACCGTCAGCCTGCGGTGCAAACCCAAAGCCGTCGCTGCCAATTATAGTGCCGGCATGTATCACCACGTTTTTGCCGATCACACAATCATGGTAAATTTTTACTCCCGGGTGAATAACAGAATTTTCCCCGATGATGGCATTATTGCCTATGTATACATTGGGAAAAATTTTGGCCCCGTTCGCAATGATCGCATTTTCGCCGATGTAGGAAAAGGCGCCGATGAAAACCGCCTCACCTATTTTTGAAGTGGCATCAATGTAAGCGGGTTGCTGAATACCGCTTAACTGCTGTGTTTGTATTTGCTGGTATTTATCTAATAAAGTGGCAAAGGCGGTATAAGCATCCGGAACACGGATAAGGGTAGCCGGGATAGTGTGTTTTAGTTCCTGCGTTTCATTGATAATGATAATGGAAGCATGGGTGCTGTATAAGTGCTCCTCATATTTGGGGTTAGCCAAAAAAGCGAGCTGGCCACTGATAGCATCTTCTATTTTACCAAAAGACGCAACCATGGCATCGGCATTGCCTTCCACCTTACCATTGATCATCATGGCTATTTGTGTTGCGGAGAATTGCATAGTTCGTGGCTATCTTAAGTAACAAATGTAATATTTTTTAATCTTGCCGCTCCCGTTTTGATTAATGAGGGGGTCATCTACTTCCGATATGTCTTTTACAGATCCGTCTTTGAATATAATATTGATATGTTCGTCTTCAAAATTATAGGTACTGTTCGAAGCTTCACCGGTAAATACCAGCCACGCAGCGTCTTCAGGGCTTAAGCTCATTTTTTGAATGGCTTCCGATGTTTTTTCTTCCACCATTTTGTTATCTACCGGTTCCGGAAAGTATTTAACTTTCAGCAAATGCCGGTTTATGATGCCCCTGCTCAAAAAAGACAATATTTTATCATTGTGTGTACACCAGCCCTTAATGGCGGAAACAATATCATAATCATCCAGGTTGCAAAATTGTTCCAGCGTTACCATCTCAACCGGTTCAATGATAAACTGGTGCAGGGGCATTTGGGTGGATGCCTTAATATATTTTGCCCTTTTTATGATCCTTACCAGCATTTGTTCGGCACACAAAACGGTTTTATGGAGGTAAACCTGCCAATACATCAGCCGACGGGATACCAAAAATTTTTCGATCGAATAAATACCTTTTTCTTCTACCATCAATTCGCCGTTGTGAACGGTCAGCATTTTCAGGATCCGGTCGTATCCTATTACTCCCTCGTTTACCCCGGAAAAAAAACTGTCCCTTGTTAGATAATCCATTCTATCAACGTCCAGCTGACCGGTAATGAGCTGGTATAAAAATTTTTTTGGATATGAGTTGGTGAAAATATCGAGCGCCATTTGCAGCCGGCCGTCGAATTGTTTGTTCAGGTCCTTCATCAGCAGCAGGGAAATTGCTTCATGGTGCATCCCTTCGATCAATACATTTTCCAAAGCGTGGCTGAAAGGTCCGTGGCCAATATCATGAAGCAGGATAGCAATTTTGGCTGCCTGTTCCTCGTCCCTGCTTATTTCCACTCCTTTATTTTTTAATTCGCTTAATGCATTGCACATTAAATGATAAGATCCCAGAGAATGCAGCAGCCGGGTATGTACAGCACCCGGGTAAACCAGCACCGCCATTGCCATCTGGTGTATACGGCGAAGCCGCTGGTACCACGGATGAGCAATTATTTTGAGGATCAGCTCATCATCGATGGTGATAAATCCGTAAACAGGGTCGTTGATTATTTTCCTGGATAACATGAAAAAGTTAGTGTTTGGTGGTGGTTGATCGTTGATCGTTGATTGTTAGAGGTTGGTCGTAGACCGCTACTGATGTTCGTTGCATATTGTTTTATGTACCTTTAATTGAAAACGGTTATTTGTTAAAAGATGCACAAAGCTAAATAAAGCAGGGAAGCATAGTGTTAAAAAATTAAATTTGTAAGAATTGCAAGGTTGTTGAATTAAAAATTAATAATTAAAAATTAAAAATTCCTTGTGCTTATTCATTCTTAATTTTTCATTCTTAATTTTTTTTCATGAGCATATCAAAAATACTTTGGGTAGATGACGAGATAGAGAGCCTTACTTCCCAGATCCTGTTTTTAGAAAATAAGGGTTATGAAGTGCAAACCAAGACCAATGGCTTTGACGCTGTAGAATATGTAAAAACGAATATCGTAGATGTGGTATTAATGGATGAAAGTAT
>JBDTVX010000305.1:0-7242 GCA_040007015.1 Ferruginibacter sp.
GGGAAGATTTCTTTTCCACTCGTATTTTAAAACCCACCTAATCGGGAAATTTAAAACCCACCTGATCGGGAAAAATTAATACTTACACGAGCGAGGAATTCACATCATTTACTTTAGAAAGGTAAAGAGACGCGCAATAGCCGAAAAATGCAGGAGGAACCAATCCTTTCTAAAATGAGAAAATGGAAGCGGTTTTGGACATGGAATTCTTCCAAAATCAAAGTTCATATTCACCTCGGTTCAGGTTTGGGGACGACCAGGATCAACTAGCCTGGCCGTAACGAATAAATAGGTGATTATCAACCTCTAAAGTTGTTAAATTTTTATTGAAGAAAAAGCATGGTAATATCCCGTTGTAAAAGATCCCCTGAGTAAGCAGGCTATATTGGTTTACACAACTGGTAATTATGGCCGCATTTCAAAATCTTTGTTGGCTAAATTTATATTACCCGGGTCGGGATACAGTTAATTACCCCGCACACTCAGGCGCCACGCTACCCCAATCGCTGATAACGAAACATGGACGTCTGTTGCGTCACCGACAGGTTTAAAATCAGGGGTTTACTTATGCTCAAACTCAAAGAAGTGGCAATTGTGTCTGTTGTTGCTTTTTCCAGCTCAATGGTACCCACTTTTAGTTTGGATATATTTGAAAGGTAAAGCCCGATTACAATAAAAATCAGGGAGCCGAATGTGGCAGCCACATATGTTGCATCATCAATTGGAATAATTTGTTTGGTTGATTCCGTACCAATAACGGCGTTTTTCATCGCTTCAAGCAGTAAGGTATCTTTAACACCGGCCTTTGTAAATTTCTGTTCTATATCTTTTTCAAAATCGAATTTTTTATCGGCGATATAAGACAGTCTTGCCGAAAGCGCATCTGTTAATTTATTTTCTGAAATGAATTTCTGTAACGCGGGCTTGTTAATAAAAAATACATCCTTATCGGTTGGGCGACCTTTTAAAAAAAGATATTGCGTAAGGAGGAATACAAAAAACGACAGGGCAGGTATAAAAAAAGCAGCATAATTTTTTTTCTGCATAAACGGCGCGTTTTTCTTATTTATCCTGTTAATCGCGGTTGCGGCTTTATGATAATTTGACTGGCTTGGCAAAATTTTTTCAAACACCTTCTTAGCTTCCAGGTAAGACGATCCGAATGTCTTTTTTAAGGATTGTTTTAAACCTCTTTTCATTTCAAATAACTTCACCTTTATATACCCAATGGAATAATATAGACCGCCCAGGTCGTCTTCAGGTTTCGGGCTATTTAATAATAATTCATATTTTTCGATCGCCATATTAAAATACACTTCCGCATCATTCTGGTTTCCATCTTCCAGCATTTTATCAGCCGCAGTTTTATAAAATTCTCCAAGACCCAGCAAGCCGTCACGGTGAAGAGGATGCATTTGCAAAATTTTTTTGTAGGTTTCCTCCGCTAACAATAAATTTTCAGTTTTCAGGTAAGCATCTCCCAGGTTACTTTGAATATTTAAATCAAAAGGATCGAGGAAAATTGCCTTTTTAAAACATTTGACCGCCTCAACATGGTCCTCCGTTTTACTTCGCGCAACCCCTAAAGCAATATACGCCTGCGTGTATTCTTTATCTAAATTTAAAGCTTCTTCAAATTCGTGGATTGCTTCCTGGTAAAGATTACCCACCAGGTAAAATTCTCCAAGTTCGACGTGGAGGATTTTATTCATTTGTTTTTTTAATTTTTTCCGTAATAATTCAACACCTTTAACGTATACCTCCATTAGTTTCCTGTTATTGTCTGCTAATTCCGATTTGATATCTTCCTGGTAAACGTTTGGAGGCTTATTTTCCAATATGCTCCTCTGCTTAACATAAAATTTCAAAAGATAAAGGTGGTAATACGTTCTATCAGGATCTAACCTGATCGCATTTTCCAGATTTAACTTAATAGTTCCATAATTTTGTCCTACCCCGGCATCAGCAATTGAAATATACTCATTCAGTATTACTGCCCAATAGAAATATTTATCGGCTATTTTAACTGCCTTTTTGTTCTTAACATCTTCATTATAATTTGTATAGAAGGCATTTGCTTCAAGCCAATATTTTTCTGCTTCTTTATGCTGAATACGCTTTTCATATATCCAGGCTTTACTAAGAAGGGCAAATACATTTGACGGATCTGTTTTAAAGGCCATGTCAAATTGTTTCAGTGATTGATCAAATTCAAATTTGTCCAAATATAAATTTGCCAAATCCGAAAATGTATCTGATAGCCTCACCTTGTCGAAATCATCCCCCTGAATTTTACTTTGAATTTCTATTGCCGTATTAAAATTCTCTTCAGCCTTTTCAAATTTATAAATACTTTGATAAAATAAACCCAGGTGGGTATACGACAGGCTTTCACCAGGATTTAATTCAGTCAGCTTTAAATATTGCTGTTCTGCTGAGTCCTTTTCCTGTAATTGGTCATGGGCAACCGCAGCATTCAACCTTGCAAAAAAATTTTTATTATCAATTTTCAGAGCCTGGTCGCTATATTCCTGCGCTTTAATAAAATCATTCAGTTTTATATATCCTAAGGAAATATTTGAAAACCCCGCGACATAATTCTTCTTTATCTGAATTGCTTTTTTAACCTGTTCAATGGCTTTGTTATAATCCTTTTTATCTTCAAAATAAACCCTGCCGAGTTCATTGTACAATTCAGGATCGTTTGGATAAGCGGCCAGGGCTTTTTCATAATAACCGATGGCTTTGTCAATCTCCTCTTTTTTCCCAAAAGCCTGCCTGATTGAATCAAGAAAAGTATAATTTTGGAGGTCCTGTTCTAAAGCCTTTTTATACAGTTCGATTGCTTTATTGTGGTCCCATTTATCCTTTAAATAGAAATTGCCCAATGCATGGTATATGGCAGGATAGGTTTTACCAGAAGCCAGGGCCTTTTCAAGGAATTCGATACCTTTATCTATCTCCGCTTTTTTCCTGAATCCCTGCTCTAATGATTTTAGTACAATAGAATTTCCCGGGTCATGATCAAAAGCCATTTTGTAATGCTCAATAGCCTTGTCGTAATATTTTTTATCTTTCAAATAGATATCCCCCAGGTCATTGTACGGGTAAGGGTTCACCGGGTCAGCTGATATCGCCTTTTCATAGTACCCGATCGCAGTATCTATTTCTCCTTTTGCCTTGTAAACCAATGCTACCTTGACATATGAATATGCATAATCTTTACCAATCTCCGTGGCTTTCTCGTATTGCTTAATGGCTCTTTCATAGTCCTTTTTATCTTCAAAAAAAATATCACCCAGAACATAGTACAGGTGAAAATTGTCCGGATCATTCATAATGGATTTCTCAAAATAACCAATCACTATATCAATTTCTCCCTTTTCCCTGAACGCCTTGCGTAGAAAATACATGGCATCGGAATTTTCCGGTTCCATTTCCAAAGCCTTTGTATACTGCTGAATGGCTTTATCATAGTCCTTTATATCTTCAAAATAAACCCTTCCGAGGTCTCTGTAGAGCTTGGGATTTAGTGGGTCTGCAGCTTTGGCTTTCTCAAAATTGTCAATGGCTTTACCTGTTTCTCCCTTTTCGCTATATACAAATCCTAAATTCCTGAAAGCAAAAGCAAAATTCTTATCAATTTCAATGGCTTTTTTAAACTGCTCAATGGCTTTATCATAGTCTTTTTTATCAACAGAATAAACAATACCAAGGTCATTGATTAAATCAACATTGTCTGGATCAGCCGCTATGGCTTTATCATAGTATTCAATGCCTTTATCCAACTCACCTTTTTCCCGGAACGCTTTCATAAGCAAATACAGAACTTTCGGATTTTTCGGGTCAATTTTTAAAGCGCTTTCATATTGGACAATGGCTTTGTCATAGTCCTTTTTATCCTGCAAATACAGATTCCCCAGCCCACTGTACAACATTATATTTTCCGGATCGTCAATTATGGATTTATCGTAATATTCAATAGCTTTATCCACCTCTCCTTTTTCCTTAAATGCCAGCCTGAGCAAATTCAGGGTATGATAATTATTTAAGTCATGTACCAAAGATTTTTTATACTGCTCAATGGCCTGATCAACGTCCTTTTTATCTTCAAGATAGAGATCCCCAAGGTCATTGTAAAGTTCAGGATTGGAAGGATCACCCGATATGGCTTTATCAAAGTATTCGATGGCTTTATCTATCTCTCCCTTTTCCCTGAATGCCAGTTTGAGTGATTGCAGAAAATGATGATTTGCGGAGTCATGCAATAGGGCTTTCCTGTACAGTTCAATGGCGTTATCATAGTCTTCCTTATAGAAATGGACATTTCCTATTTCAAAATACACCAAAGCGATCGTTTTATCAATCTCAACAGGGCCCCTGGAATAATCTCCGGCTTTATTAATTTCCCGCGGAAACCGATCTATTAAAATTAAGCTTTTTAGATATGAATTCCTGGCGGGAATTGCCCGGGTGATTTCAAAAATCCTGTTTCCGTTGTCATTCTGATAAATCGTAACCAATTCATTTCCCCATTTCATAAGAGCATCCAACAATTCCAATTTTGCTGAATGATTGTCGGGTTGATAAGTTAGCACGTTTTCAAAGTTATCTGATGCGTCATAATAATTTTTATTAAGGACATACTGCCGTGCTTCAATTAATAACTGCTCGATAATTTTTTCTTCAGGCATAATTAAAGTATTTGATTAAAATTTACATCTTATCTGTCGGTGCCGGGGACATCGTTTGTTTTTCAACACCACCATTTCCTGCCTTCGTTATTTTTTGTGCTTTGCCTTAAGAGGCCTTATGACGCTGTTTTTACCGAGCCATAAAAAAGTGGAAACAGTTGATAAATTCTATTACCACGCTCTTTCGCAATATCACGGGTCATACGCAAAAAGACTTTCAATGATTTTTTGTTTAGTTAAAAATAGCGGCCAAAGTCTAACCGTCATAAATAAGCAAAGCAGGAGGCGTAAAATAAAAATAAAAACAGAATTTAACAATATTAATATTTTTAAGTTAATAATAAATAAACGATTGGCTCGTCTCCAACATTTATATATTACTATTGCAGGCATCACGAGCCTGTCATACCTTATTAAATACCGGCAAGGCCTGGTCTTTCCTGGTTGGGCAAAGGGTCAAAAATTATGTAAAATTTCGTTCATAATAAAAGAAGGCTTTTTTGCAAAATTTCAGACTTGTTATCGGGAATGATTGCGATGCCTGGGTAGCAACTACTATAGTATCGAGGTATATTTCCGTAATTTCATTAAGCATAACATCGGCGTTGCGTTGAGCAACTTCTTTATTTTCTTTTTTTCTATCACGGAGTCTGGGTTATCAGCGGTAATCCCTACACTCGCCCGGTCTGATTTATTAAGGTTAGTACCTTCGGGTTGTACAATTGTGGATACATACCATGAAAGGCAATTGTTTCTTTTAATAGGGCAACCTATGCGCTTTGCAGAAGTAATTGACCGGCATAATTTTTTTTGCGCTTACTTATCTGAAGGACTTCTCCGTTACTTAGTTCAACCTTGCTGCGTCCTATGATTGCAATGACATAACTCCTGTTTATAAGATGGGCTCTGTGTATGCGGCAAAAACTATCCTTGGTCAGCATGTCCTGGAACAAGTGCAGTACTTTAGCGACTATCAGTGGCCTTTCATTACTGAAATATATTTTACTATAGTTACTGCTTGCCTCAATGCGGATAATATCCGATTCTAAAACCGTTATAGGTCCCCTGATTGTTGAAATTAAAATACTTTTCATAATAATTAGTTTTATTGCTTTAGATTTTAATAGCTATGAATTATAATCCTGTTATTCCCATTTTTATTACTAAACCGGTACCGTTTACGATGTTCCTGTAGTAAACAGCATAATGAATGACCGGAATTCAATCCGGCCATTCCAGGATATCATCCTTGCGCTCATTTAACAAGTGACAACATTTTAATCATTCCCCTTCACCGTTAATTTACCGGTTGGCGTTATTACAAGATGGGCATTGGGATTGACGATGACGCTTTTGCATTTAAAATCGGGGCCATCAGGGATGGTAACCGTATGATTATTATCGATAATGACACTATCCGTGGGCTGTGGTACCCTTTTTGCCTGCCAGATAGTAACGTTGTTCCAATTACCATTTGTTATACTTTTAACCATGGTCCCATAATTTATTGTAGCAAAGACGCTTTTGGAAATTCCATCATCGCAAAGATCATACAGTTCAAATTCCAAATCCGTGAAGGACAGGCTGTTGGGATTTAGCTGGTGTACATCCACCTGGTAAACGGTACAGGCGTCTGCTGATCCTTTGGGCCCAAGTGATATACCGCTAACGCTATTAAATTCGGGACCCGGATTTCCGCCTGCTGTCACCACCGCATTGTTATTATTGTTTTTCAGCCTCAGCCTGTAGGATCTTCTTTCGGCTGCATCATTACAGATATTCAAATCAAATGACTGGTACTCGCCTACGGTCACGTTAGGGAAAGTGACCAGGCTATCCGTGGTACCTGCATGCTCCAGTCTGGGCTGATCCCTTTGTATTCCACCCTCATAGGGGCAACTTGATTTTGTACCAGGCATCACCTGGAATACGGGTGTTCCATACATTGGGTCACTCAGTATCCGGACGCTGAAAGCATCACCGGGATCGTCATCAGCAAGTGAATAACTAATGGTTTGACTTGTTGAGCTTCCACTGGTGCTGGTGTTCCCAAATCTTTTTGATGTAGTAAATTTATAACCCGCAGAAAAGCCGGAGCCTGCAATATTTACGTTACCCGTGAGCCCAGCCTCTGCATCAACATAGTGTTCTACTGATATGGAATGTGACTGGTTAATATCAACAGTTTTTGAATAGGTTTGTGAGGACCCGTAGCTGAAATTTTTTGTTGACGCCGCTGTTGCATCGGCGTGGATTTGATTGGAATCATTCAGCGCCAGCACCTGGTTCCATATATCTATTTGATAAAAAACTTTTGCACTGTCTCTTGAGGTAAGTCCGGTTGTAGCGAGGATAGCCTGCTGGGTAGCGATATCATTTAAAATATCTTGTTTTGAATACACAAAGTCAACGATAGTTCCATCCTTTGGCTGAAATATCAGGCTTTTAGAAATGGTATAAGAACACCCGCTAAAGCTTAGGTTATCGACTATACCATACCACATATCCATACCATATCCTATAAAAAGGTCGGAGGTGTTGGCATCAG
>JBDTVX010000306.1:0-7197 GCA_040007015.1 Ferruginibacter sp.
CTTTGTAAAGTTGGGCGATAAATCTTAAAAAAAGATTTAACCGCCTTCACTAATAATAAACCCACTGGCAGAGCAGGATTTCAAAATAACCGGCGGACAGGATACTTGCAGTTTATCTTCTAAATAAACAGGGCTCTAAATACAGAGATTATATGGCAGGATTTTCTGCATAATCACGCCATAATTCATCTACCGATTTGCCGGTTAGCTTTTTCCATATTCCCGGATCGTATTTTTTAGTACGCATGGCGGCATCCAACTGCCTTACAATGCCTTGCAGCTTATTTTTTTCAAGCCACGCCAAAAAGCGGGCAGTGATACGATAGGCATTTTCATAATGTTGTTTCGGAGAAAAATCCGGTAACGACCAATGCGCGCCGGCATTATCAACGCCCAAAGTGTACCGGACATAATCAGCAATTCCCTCGGTAAGCCAGCCGGGCCCCGCATTGCCGGGATATGACTGTACTATATGCATTACCTCGTGTGTAACCACATCTATATCTCCTGGGTGATTATGAAACCATTGCGGGTTAAACCGAACAATATTTCCGGAGGTTGCAGCTACCCCTTTATACCCAGGATCCATGAAAAAGACGACCTTTTTTGTTGTCTCTTTATTGTATTCATCTGCTTCTTCAGGGTATACCTTAAAAAAAGTTTCGACAAGCCGCTGTTTCAAACTATCATTTAAAAATTCATCCTTGTTAAAAAATTCAAGCGTATAATCCTTCCTGAAAAAAGTATCCAGCGAAATCATCCCCTGCCTGTCAATGTTATTCCAATCCTTTTGTGCATCTGTTTTTACAACACACAATAATAAAAGCATATTAAACCCGGTAAATGCAACAACCCGCTTTAATTTATTTATTAACAACTTATGACCGCCGGCATATTTCAAAATAAAGTTCATAAAAAGTATTTTTGTGATGTGTATCTGTGGTTGTAGCATAGGTATTGGATCTAAAAATTTGAATTGGTAAGCCCAAAATTATTCCAGGAATTCGTTGACAATAATAAATTACCAATTCATTTCAACATAGATATCATCTGCAGAATTAACGAACCGGACCAGCGAGGTATGGGATAATACATCCCGCTCATTTGTATGATCTATTATTTTCCCCGCATTATCTTTAATAATAACCGATGTTGGTTTTTCAGGTAACAATGGCCGCATGACATTATTTGTGCCGGAAGGACTTTTTGTTATAAACGAATGGGTGTTTGCTTTTCTTTTTTCATCAAACACCCGCGAAGCTGCGCACAAAACTTCAGGCTTGCTTTTTCATCAACCCTGTTTAAATCAACCAATAAAGATTGGTGGGCCGGAACTGATTAGCTTCTCCAGTAAAAACAGGCAATAGCGGATCAAACATATCAATTACCGTTCCCATAATATGCAACGATTCTGAGTTCACACTTTCATCCATCACAGAAGCAAAATAATACCAGCTCTTTGGATATAGAAAATCCCGTTATTTTTTACAGATAAGAAATTCATTGAAAAGTTTTTTGCAACTTCCCGACCGGGATCATGGGAAAGTAATGAGCCGCCACTCGCTTACCTGGATCAGGTTGCTCCCGTTGTTGGCAAGCACGTTGATACGGTATTGTTTGTAGGCGGTTGTGTTGGTAAACTCATATCGTTTTGTCAAATTACGGCCGGAAAATGTTTCCCCCGTATGGGTGTCCAATACGGTCCAGGTAGCGCCATCATTAGAGCCAGACAGGTTCCAGTCTTTCATATCCCTGTCTTCGGCATCGTTACCCGATGTGATGGTATAGGCGCCAATGATGCGTGCCGTTGGAAAGGTAAGCTGTACCCAAAAATCCTGTGGAAAACCATCTGTTAAAAACTTTGAATTGTAATCGCCATCCACCAGTTTGGGCGAACCTTCACCTGCTCCTGAACCGCCGCCATTTTCCCTGCTCACAGTAAGGGTTGCAAGTGATGTAATATCCTTTTCCAAACGCGAAATGGTATCTACCCTAAAATAGGTGGTCCCTAAAGCGCTATCAATAAAACCGGAGGAAACGCTCGCTATTGAAACGGGTATTATGTATTTGAAAGATTTGTCGAGGGTTTTTGTAGTTACTTGTATTGACAAAGTGTTAGAGCTTGTTTGCCCTGCTTTTACAACACCGCTTAAATTTGGCACTGTATAGCTGGCTGCGGGAAGTATAATATAATTGGTTCCATGCTGTGCATTGTAGCTGCTTACCAGGGAAGGGTCTATTTTAAAACCAACTGTTATATCCTGGCCAGGGTAACCTAAGCCGCCATACGCTGCACCAAAACTAAGAGGTTGTGCAGTATCTGCAAGCAACAATGCGAAGTTGCTGGTGGCTGCAGCCTGTGGCATGTAAATATTGCCTTCCTTACTGTAGGTGATCACATCAGGTTTATTACAGCAAATTATTGTAAACCCAATTGATAAAATAAAGATAAATACACCTGCTATTTTAGCTATAATTTTCATTGTATAATATTTTTTTTTACCGGAAATGATTGAAGCATTTTTAAATCTCTGCATTCCTGCTATTACCAGCCAGTGTTTTGTACCAGGTTTTTATCTATATTAATTTCGGTTTGGGGAATAGGCCAGAGGTAATGCTTTTTTTGGAAGACACGCGTTTCGAAAACTGTTCTTTTATAAAAAGCAGGATCCTGCAGGCTGGTTCCGTTATTAATATCCATACCGTAAAAAGGCCCGCCATCCGTTTGCTCTGCAATCTTCCACCGGCGGGTATCAAAGTACCGGGCATTTTCAAAGGCAAGCTCCACCCTTCTTTCTTTACGTATTGCAATACGCATCTGGGCCTGTGATAAGCTTGCGGAAATGGCAGGTACGCCAGCTCTTTCCCGGATAAGGTTCACGTATTTGGCAATGTCCGGATTGCCGGGCGATGATTCGTTCAGCGCTTCTGCGTAATCTAAATAAATATTTGCAAGCCTTAGCATCACCCAGGCCCTGTTGCCCGAACGCCAGTCGCCCAGTGTCATATTTTTTCGACCGATGTAGCCTGTAGGAGAGTAATCGTTTCCTCCCACTTTTTTACCGGAATTACCTGTATAAAATGTTTCCGTTACTACGGTCCCGGAACTGGTGGAGGTATTCAGCCAGGTGCTTCCATTGTAGGTAACGCCTACATAAAAACGAGGCTCCCTGTTTACCCACATATTGTAAGTGCCCGCTTTTGTATACCTGGTATCTGAGGTAGAAAATCCGTTTTCAGAGTAGCCAGACCCCGCATCGTTGATCGACAGGCCATTATCCATAAAATAAGCATCCACCATTTCCTGCGTTACGCCAAGTCCGCCACTTCCTTTTATCTGTCCATCCTTACCCGCATGAAAAGGCGTTTCTTCATATTGCCTGGTGGCAGGGTCCACACCAACCTTTGCAAAAATCCATTCCTTATTCCAATCATTGAACATCACATTGCGGCAGGATAAGTAGGGATCCGGATTGCCTGATGCGTCATTTTCTTTATATAAATTAAAAGTACCGGGAACATAAGTATCAATAAACGCTTTGGCAGCAGCAGCGGCAACGGTCCATTTAGCAGGGTCTTTTTGCTGGCTGATCAGTTGACCACCTTCGGGGTTTCTAAGAGCAGCATAATCGTTGTTGCCGTTAAAAAGATCGCTTGCAGCGGTAAGCAACATTTCCGCTTTGTAAGCCATCAATACAGATTTTGTCATTCTGCCTGCATCACCTTTGGGGTCGGAAGGCACCGGCGGTAAGTCGGTTGCAGCTTTATCCATTTCACCGGCAATATAAGTAACGCAACTATCATAAGGGCTGCGGGCAAGTTGTACAGTTTCCAGCGAAGCGCCCGGCGCGATGACTTCGTCGCCGATAATAACAACTGGTCCGAAAATCTTTAACAACTGGTAATAATAATAAGCACGCAGGGCACGGGCCTCGCCAATATATCGTGCCAGCAGGCTTGCACCATTTGCCTGGTTGGTGATCTCTTTGCATTCCCCTACATGCGCCATAAAATAGGTAGCGGAGCGAACTGCCGTATAATAATTTTTCCAAAAATCGTTCACAACCCCATCGGTTGGCCCCCAGGCGCCTACATTCATATAATTACTGTATACAAAGCTCCAGTCATATTCGGTTTCATCCGACGCACCTGTCCACGGACCGCCACTTGTTTGTCCGCCGATGTACCGCTGGCTTGCTTCATCCCGTATATAGGAATATACATTGGCCAGGAAATTATCAACTGTATTTTTATGGGCAAATACCTGGTCAATGGTTACCCGGTCTTGCGGCACCTGGTCAAGATATCCTTTCTTGCAGGCCGATATATTCATTAGCAGGACTAGAGCGATGGATATATAAATCAATTTTTTCATGATCGATGATTTGGTGGTATTTAAAAATCAAAATGCAATCCCAGTGAGTAGGCTGCTACCTGCGGGTAACGTACACCGTTAGAAGTATTTAACTCAACATCCCATAATTTAAATTTGCTGAATGAGAGTACATTTTCACCGATGACATAAATGTAAGCGTTCTTAATACCAACCTTTTTAAAGGCGTCTTTGCGAAATGTGTAAGCGGCTTTCAATGTTCTCAGCTTGATAAAACTTGCGTCTCTTTGCCACCAGGTGCTTACCTGGTTGTTATTGCCATTTTTTGGACCGCCATAACCCAGGCGTGGGTAAAAGGCATGCTGATTTTGATTTTCGGGTGTCCATCTGTCCGTAATAACGGAGTACGCATTTCCCTGCCCGCCATCACCGGAGAACGGCTGGATACTTGCGCCGCTAAGTATGATATTTGCTTTTGCCTGGCCCTGGAAAAATGCACCAAGGCTAAACTTTTTATAAGTAAGGTCGAACCCGAAACCGTACAAAATAAATGGTACATCACCGGTGCCGATTGCGGTTTGATCATAGGCATCTATTACGCCATCGCCATTCAGGTCTTTATATTTAATATCACCCGGCCTTACCTCGCCAAATGATTGTGCGGCCGAATTCAATATTTCTGCAGAGTCTTTAAATAAGCTCTCCGCTATATATCCAAACCTTGCAAGTACACCCTGCCCTGTCTTGTTTTGCCAGGGATACCTTTGATTGGGCTGATCGTTGGTAACCACTTTATTACGCGCATAGGTAAAGTTGCCCTGCAGACTAAGAAAAAGTTCATTGCCTATCCTCACATGGTTTTGCTGCAGGGAAATATCCACACCTGCATTGTCTACTACGCCAAGGTTACCATAAGGAACAGAGGTAAGTCCTACAAACTCAGGCACCGTGCCCCGCTGAAGAAATATCCCTGTTCTGTGCTCCTTGAAAAGGTCTACATTGATGGTAGTAGCTTTCAGCAGGGTCATTTCCATACCCAGGTTTGTTTTAAGCGAGCTTTCCCAGGTAAGGTCAACCCCATAACTACTGATCTGGTAGCCACTGGTCCCGTTTCTATTGGTGCCAAGCGTATACCCTTCTGCGTTAGTGTTTACCTGGTCGAGATAAACAAACCGGTTATCGCTGATATTCCCGCCAATCTGGCTGTTACCCACCGTGCCTGAAGAAAACCGAAACTTTAAAAAACTGATTGTATTTTTTAAAGGGTCAAAAAAGTCTTCGTTGGATACCACCCATCCAAGGCCGTAAGAGGGGAAAAAACCATAACGATTTTTTGGAGCAAAGTTCTCCGAACCATTGTATCCAAAATTATATTCCGCAAAATACCTGTCTTTGTAAGAATAGGTTGCCCTGGCTGCAATGCCGCGGGTACGGTAAGGAATAGACGATGTAAAATCACCGGCAAATGCGTCAATAAATTCGCTTTGGTTATACAATACCAGCGCGCTTACCCGGTGCTTGCCAAAAGCAGTATCGTAATTCAAAGCGGTTTCGGTATAGGATCTTCTGTTGCCTCCATTGTACCGGTCGTAACCCAGCGAAGTATTTGGACTGGCATAAGCCAATATTAAATTTAACGAACCATCCGGATTTCTTCCGTCAGGTATGTAGTCGTTTTCTCTTTTACCATGTGTGATCGCTAATTCGCTGTAATTATCAAATGCATACATGGTAGTAAAAGAAAGTCCCTTTAACAACATGCCCAAACTCTGGCGCAGTCGTATGTTGGTATACAATTGTGTTTTGTATTGATTTGAATACCCAGATTTAGCAGACTGGTCAAAGGGATTACGATAGCCTCCATTGGGGTTCCTGCCACTGGTGGTATCACCGGGCAATGTAAACGGCAGTTCTACAGGTGGCATATCCATCACTGCCTGGAAAATAGAATTAATTTGGTTTGTATTCCGGGGATCATTTCCATAATTTATACCAGGGTAATTACCATTGCTGTAATATCCCTGGAGACCCACTTCCAAAGTAGTGGTAGGCGTAACTTTAAGGGTTAAATTACTGGTGAAGTTAAACCTGGAATAGCCCACACCGCTGTGATATGGCTGATTCGGATCTGTCCGCAAAAATCCGTCTTCATCATAATAACCAAGGGATACATAATAAAAGGCAGAGGGCGCTCCCCCATCAATGTTAACGGTAGCTTTGCGGTTAAGGCCATTCTTTTTAAACACTTTATCAATCCAGTTAACATTCGGGTAGAGGTAAGGATCTTCACCAGACTTTGTTTTAGCAATATAATCAGCAGAGTATCTTGGCGCTTCGCCCCGGGTGGTAAGTGCCTCATTGGCCATGTCCATATACGTAAGGCCATCCGTCATGTCCGGCAACCTGGTAAATGTGGTAATCGATTGCAGGTAATCAAAAGTAAACTCGGGCTTACCCGGCTTGCCCCTTTTGGTAGTGATCAATACTACTCCGTTTGCCCCTCTTACACCATATACAGCCGTAGCCGAAGCATCTTTTAAAATGCTGAAAGAGGCAATGTCATCGTAGTTTAAATTGCTTAAGGAACGTTCTACACCATCCACTAAAATTAAAGGCTTTGAATTATTAAGTGTAGCAATACCACGTATCCATATATCTGCATCATCATGGCCCGGCTCACCGGTACGCTGTACTGCAACAAGACCGGCCAGCCTGCCTGCCAAACCTGCGCCCACATTTGCGATGGGTTGCTTCAGGTCGGAAGTATTGATAACCGCCTGTGCGCCTATCTGACTTATTTTCCGTTGCTTTCCATAACCAATTACTACTACTTCGTCCATGCTGCCGGCAACATTGTCAAGGAT
>JBDTVX010000307.1:0-7185 GCA_040007015.1 Ferruginibacter sp.
CACGGGGGCAGTTACATTTTCCGATTTGGAATTGATGCTAAGCGATTGGCCGCTGTTGTTAATACTGAAATTATGAACGATAATTCCTGTGCTGTCATATTTAATGTAGTTACTCTTGTCTACGGCCCAGTTATCATAATCCAGCATCAGGCTATCCGATAAGCTGACCCTGATACTACCCTTTTCCTGCGCTACTTTTGCGCCAAGCTGGTACTTATCCCCCCCCTTACCGTCCTGGATATTCAACTTTGTATACAATTCGCTATTCGCTATTGAGCCATCAAGGCTTGTCTTTTGCAATTGAAAATTTTTGGTGCCTGCTTTTTGCACCGTGGCTGAATAAATAAATTTATTATCTGAATTTGTGTTGCCTGCCGCAATGGTTAAACTATCCAGTACCTGGGTACCCAATTGTATCCTGGGGGCATTTACCAACAGATCAAGATTTTCCGCAGGTCCGTCAAAACCGGCATTTATTCTGATGGTATCGGTACCCTTTAAAGACGGTGCAAACACAAACAATAAACTATCGGGAATAATGGACGCACTCAAATTCCATTTGTCTTTGCTGTGTGCGGTATCTTTTATTCCAAGATCATAATATTTATCAATCACCTGCAGGGCAGCCGAGCCGATCGTAGTCAAATTAAATTTTCCCTTTAAGACTGCGGTTGCTACCTGGGAATTAAGTGTAATGATTTTACCCGAATCGCCCGTAGCTGCTGTAATGGTAATGGTATCAGCTTTATAAACTTTGCCTTCATTAAATACTTCGAGGCCGCCTACCAGTATATTGCCCTGTGGCGCATTCATATCTGTGGTTCCAATATTGGCAATAACGTTGCCGTGTATACGAAGATCAGTAGCGGTAAAACCCAGCGGCTTCAGCAGTATGCTATCAAGTAGCAGGCGCATTTTTATATTGGTGGCAAATTTATCATCGATCAAGGCCTCCCCGTTCAGGTGAAAGGCAACGCTTTTGTCAGCGATGGTTCCATCTATTATAGTATAACCCTTATGCACAGACGCAGTAATATCCAGGTTTTGATAGAGATAGCCTTTTATAAAAGCCGATTTTACATGGGCCCGTGCTTTGGTATTCATGCCGACCGGTTTAAACCCTTTCCCTTTTGCCGCATAATCCATTGTTACCTTACCAAGCATGGTATCCTGTTTTATTAGATAACCAACATCCACATTGTTAAGTGTGCCTTTTAAATCGTAAGTTTCACTGGCACTGTTTAAGTAGCCCTTCAAACTTGCGTTTCCTTTATTGGTTTGTAATACCAGGTCGGTGGTAAAATTGGTTGCGAGCCCCTTAAAGCTGCCGCTCACTTTCATCGTTTCAGGTATTCTTATATTGGGCGGTATGGTACCCGGCGGAAGAAATTTATGAAGATCAGTTTTTGTTGTTTGAAAATTATCAATGTTAAAATTGTATACCGCCTTTTTTGCATCAGGAAGTCCTTTAATAGTGCCAGACATGCTTATCATCGTATTGCCGATGCCGCTTACCTGCAAGCCTGGAAGTGCCAGATCATTGAGATAGCCTTTTACCTGTGCATTAATGTGTATTACAGCGCTTTCATTGCCTTTTAAATTTGCCTGCAATTGCGGCGCAAAAACCAGGATGTCCTTTGCAGCAAGGTCGGTTTTGATAAAGTTGGCATCAAGGTATAGCTTACCCATATCTTTCGTCACTGCTTCCAGCGAAGGATATTTCACGGTAATATTATCCCTGATAATTGTTTTATCTGTTTGAACATATATATTTTTGAGTGCGGCGCCCGTATCGCTGTAAGCAAAATCAGTTTTAAATTGTTTAAGGTTAAATCCGCTTTGTTCCCTGAACCCTCCATCTGTAATATTACCTGCATATACCGTTGGCCTAATGAGGAAATCATTTCCCTTTAATTTAAAACTGTCGATCTTTAGATGTTTAAAATCCATTCCCCTTGCGATACGCGGCACATTGTTATCATCAAAGGCAATGTTATTATTTTCAAGATCAATATTATTAATGGCAACCTTCCACGGATTGTTAGCCTGGGCCACCGCTTTTTTATTGATTTCTTTTTTTACAATTTTCGTTTGCTCCGATTTTCCGAGTACAATGGCTGCACTGGTATTGTGTAACTTTACTTTATCCAGTTGAATATCCAGCCTGGCAAGGTCAATTGATTTTACCTTCCCTGACAGTTCCCCCATGTTAAGGTTTGCAGCCATTACAGATACATCATTTTTGTAATCGAACCGGATATTTTTCAAACTGATATTATCCAGCCCGAGCCGCAGATTGATGGGCTGGTTGCTTTCCGTTTCTACAACCGCCATCGGCTGGGCTTTAACCAATGGTTTATTTTGATACATGTGGCCCGATACATTTTCCAACAAAATATCAGGGAGCGAGAATGCCATCTTATCCAGGTCAAACTTTTTAAAGCCCGTTTGGAAATTTCCCAGCCGTACCTGGAAATCTATTGCCGCCTGATCGTCCTTAAAGGAAGCGGCAATATTATTCAGCACTATTTTGTTAACACTTATTTTCATTCCGCCCGAAGTATCTTTTGGCGTAGTACTTTTGGGCCCGCTGGCAAAGGCATCCATTATATATTGATAATTGAACATGGTATCGCTACCCCTTCTATAAATATTAGCGGTAATATCTTTAAGCTCCACGTAATTTATCTCTACCTTACTGCTGATCAGCTTAAGCAGCGCAATATCTACCTGTAATCTTCCACCATACAGTAAGGTATCTTTCTTTTGATCCTCAAAATATACCCCTTCCAGCACCAGTTTTTTGGGAAAATCAAGTGACAATTTTGCTATTTGTACTTTTGTGTGGATTTTATTCTCCAGGTAAGTAACAACTTTTTTCCGGGCAAAATTTTGCACAGCAGGCACCTGTATGAGGATATATATCAACAATAATAAAAAAATAAAACTGGCTACTATCCAGGCCAGTACCTTAAGCGTTTTCCGTATAACTTTTTTAACAGTCAGAGTTGTATAATTTTTAAATTAATATTGATAGGCATATTCTATGACTCCAAAATCCATATCCGCACAAGAATCGAAAATAATTCACGTTTAACAATTTACCTGATTACTCACGTTGATGGCTATTTATAGGTCCATGTTTATTTATTTGCACGGAAGATTTCATTCCAATCAATACATGATAATAAGACTAAACAATCTTTGTACCATTTATGCTGAGTAAATTTTAAACGAAGAAAAAAATAAGGGAGGAATGATGAAATTGAGTGATGAGTATAGTGAAATGAGAAATGATGAAGGAATGATGAATAGGGTGTTGCACGTTTGCCACTCGTCAGTCAATCATCTGGTTGTAATGTTCAACTGTGATGAAGCCAGGCCTTCGGACGAAGCTTTCAAAATAATGTTTCCCGGTATTTTTCCTGCTTTTATAATTACCAGGCATTTTCCCTTCCATGCTTTGCGTTGTGGCTGCTGACAACTTTCGGTACTCATGGGATCGGCATTTCCAACACCTTCAATTGTACCATTTCCTTCTACAGAAAAATGAAGTGGGTTTTCTGCCAGCGGGTTTATAAAACCATTTGCATCCTCTAGTTCCACAGTTATATAAGCAAGGTCCTGGCCGTCGGCGTGTATGGCTGTTCTGTCGGCCCGCAATTTAATATTTACAGGTGCGTCAGCAGTGTGTAATGCGGCAACATTAACCTTCTTCTTACCATTATATCCAATCACTTTCAGTTCACCGGGTTGATAAGGCACGGACCATAACGCCATAAATTGCGTACTGCGATCCGTTGGTTTTTTACCTAATGATCTGCCATTTAAAAATAGTTCTGCTGTTTCGCAGGAAGAATAAACACTTACTTCCAGTGACTTGCTTTCATAGCCATTCCAATTCCATTCGGGCACTGCATCCAGCCAGTTCCATTTACTCCATTCGGCGTGGTTGGGGTTAGCCGCATAAGAAGGCCGGGGTGGCTTTACAAACAAAGATAACTGGTCCTTTTTCCAAAGTACATCGCGGTAATAAGATTGCGGGCGCTTCCATCCGCAGACATCAATATCACCACAGAACGCAAGATTCCATGGATAAAAAGCGGCCGCCTGCATATAGCCCAGCCAGCCGATGCTTGCTTCGCCGATATAGTCGAAAGCAGTCCATACAAAATCACCGATCACATACGGGTGATCCTCTACTGCCATCCAGCTGCCGAATGCTTCAAGGGGATAAGATTCTGAACAAAATATGATCCTGCCGGGTATGCGTTGATGATCTGATTCATACAACTCTGCATGCTTATGATCGCCTCCTACCGCATAATTATACCCGCTAATATCCAGCTTGCTGAAATACGTATCTTTATCCGGGTTGAGCCCGTTAACAGCAGCAGTTACGGGCCTTGTTGAGTCAAAACTTTTTACATAAGCTACGAGCAATGCTGCAGTCTGTACCCCTTCGCTGCTTCCTTGCTCAGGGATTTCGTTTCCAATGCTCCACATGATAATAGAAGGATGATTGCGGTCACGCAGCAGCATGCTTTCCATGTCGCGCTTCCACCACTCTTTAAAATATAAATGATAGTCGTAGGGATTTTTGCCGTAATTCCACATATCAAAAGACTCATCAATTACCAGCATTCCCAGGCTGTCGCATGCTTCTAAAAATGCCGGGCTTGGTGGGTTGTGCGAACAGCGGATAGCATTATAGCCACTCGCTTTTAGCAATTCCACTTTGCGTACTTCCGCCCTGTCAAACGCTTTTGAACCCAGCGGCCCGTTATCGATGTGAAAGCATCCTCCTTTTAATTTTATTGTCTTTCCATTTAACTGGAAACCTTTTGTCACGTCAAAAGAAATAGTACGGATACCAAAATTGTTTTCTTCACTGCCGGTAAGTTTTTCATTAACATAAATTTCGGTTATAGCCTTATACTGTACAGGCGATTCGCACGACCACAACTGAGGATTATTTACAACAAGCATTTGATTGAATTCAAAATGATCCTTAGCATTGACCGGCTGCCGCGATTCTGTTTTAGCTACTTCCATACCGGCAGCATTTATGATCCGGGTAACAAAGCGGATAGCGGCAGATTCATTGCTTTCATTCAATACTTTTGTTTTAATATTTACCTTCGCTGAAGTGGCAGTTATCCCCGGCGTGGTGATATAAGCGCCCCATTGCGCTATGTGTACAGGCGCTGTTGTTTTTAACCACACATGGCGGTAAATGCCGGAACCCGAATACCAGCGGCTGTTTTGTCCTTCATTCTTTACTTCAATAGCAATCGTGTTTATTTCACCGAATTTAATATTGCTGGTAATGTCGTACCAAAAGCTTGTGTACCCATAGGGGTGATTTCCTGCATGCTGACCATTTATCCAAATGTCAGCGTTCATATAAATCCCGTCAAACTGTATAATAATGCGGCTGTTTTTTGCATCAGCAGGCAGGGTAAATGTTTTGCGGTACCAGCCTGTCCCTCCTCTGGTAAAACCGCCGCTCACCTGGCTGATGGCCGTGGAATCAAAAGGCGATTGAGTGCCCGGCAAATCTTCAATGCTCCAATCGTGTGGCAGATCCAGCGCACGCCATTGAGAGTCATTAAAACCAGCCACTTCCGCTGATTGTGCGCCACCTAAATGAAAGCGCCAGTCATTGTCGAACAACACCATACTATTATTTTGAGCCGATAACGAGGTTGATAATAATACCAACCAAAGAAGAACAATTTTTCTGTTTATCATTTTAATAAATATTCTATTGGTTTAAACCTCACGCCTTCCTCAGCGAAAGGGCCTTACTCTGTTAATGACAGGCGAAGATCACCTCCGCCCTTTCTCCCGAAAAAAATCGGAATCTTCGACAAGCGGGATGGAGCCAGACCCCTCTAATGGCAGACTTTTTTAATTCGGTTTATTAAAGGTATCAAAAGCAAAGGCTTCTCCAAATTATTATTAGTATTTACCAATCCAATATAACGATGCTCCAATCTTCCATATTGGGCGAAGTGTATCTATGAACTTCTGAAAACCCTATTCTTTTGTGTGCATTTGTTGACCTTAGATTTCTACCCGATATTTCTGTTATTGCAAAATCATACTTGCCTTTAAAAGCATTTTTATATACTTCATAGCATTTGTCAAGTATTCCCTGCCCCCGGTAATTTTTATCAACGCATACCTGGCCAACAACAATATAATGGTAGGTTGAAATGGGTTTCCCCTTGTATTGTATTTCTTTAAATAGTTCAAACATAGGAACCAGCACGGGGATGTCATTTTTAGATTTCGGGGTCATCGCCAATACATAAGCAATCACCTTCTCTTCGTCTTTGCAAACGATGTGCTGCTCGATATCATTCATTTTTGTTAGATCTTCCAAACTATGTATGACAGTTACAAAACCCTGGCTGGAGATCTCTTCCGGCGATAAATTAGCCCGCAGGTTATTTTTCTGCAATTGAATTATTCCGGATAGATCCCTTTCTCTTTTTGAAGTAGTATAAACGAATGATGACATTTTTAATTTCCAGTTTTGATTGGATGACTTATTGCTTAAACACGGCAATTTTGATCAGATACATTTTATAAATATCCAAATACCATTTTACTACAAATTTAGGTATGCTGGTCTTCCAATAACTATCTTTTGAAAGGTGGGGCAATAATATTATTATATTCAAATCGGGGGGTTCTATAATACTATATTTACCTACTCGGTGCAGAAAAATAGTAAGCAGTAACAGGGCATATCAATTAACCGTTAAGGAAACTGCTGTTACTCAAATACAAAGTTGAAATGCTATTATCAATGTATAATTGAACGAAAAGCAATTTGATATTTTCCTGGCAAATGAACGCACAAATCTTTACATGCTTAATATTTTTTGTGACGAACATTTGTTTTTCATAGCATCATCCCTGCATGCTTGGCGCAGTCAGGCAGGGTTGTGTCATAGCAATCACTCCCTTCTACCGCATATCTTTGTGAGTCTTTAATCGACGCGGAGATTGACGGCGCTTTAAACAGCGTATGTAGTAACAGGCCGTGGCATGGTGTATCAGTAAATTGATGTCCCTACCTGGTTTTCACAGCTTCCAATTTCAGAACTCCTGACCTACGCCTCAAATAAATGTTTTTTTTCGCAAACTAAAGTTGCAGTACCAAAGCCTGAA
>JBDTVX010000308.1:0-7123 GCA_040007015.1 Ferruginibacter sp.
GGAAAAATGAAACATTTAATGTTAACCCAAACGATATACAGCATCCATATATTGGCCAGCCTGAAAACAAAACATTATTCCTTATGCTTTCAAGAGGTAGTCAGGGATATGAAAAAGGAGAATGGAATGACATTTGAATTTCCAGAGGGCCTATTTAAAGACAGTATTTAATATTATGGGTTTCAGCAATATTCATGTGATTGAAATTACCGGTGCGTCGGCCGATGCGGAGAAACTTAAGAAATCCATAGACACATCGTCTATCTATAAAAAATCTGATTGAAAAGGAACTGGCTTAATATGAAAAACAATTTACTAAAAGGAAGCATTTTTATTGCGCCGGGAGCCTCCAGTTATGGTATGCCCGGAACCTTTGTAAAAATGACATATCATGAAGGATTCAGTACAGCAGAAGTAACGCATTCGCAATAATCAATAAATCACATGCGCACAGGTTGATTTATTTCCCAATCATAGGAAACATCCGCTTCTGCTGCTCCTCATCCGGCTGGGCCCCATACTCACATATCTCGAAAGCTTCTGCATGTTTTATAGTGGAAGCCTTTTCTTTTCCATACCATTTTTCAAGAGAAGAACGCACCTGCGGTGATATTGTAACGGCCCTTGTTTTGGCCAGCCATTGTTCCCGGTCGGTAGCGCCGGCGGGCACCTCGCCGAGGTAATGACCTATCCATGGGAGCCACTCATACATCTGCGATACATGAGCGTCCATCGCATGAATTTTTTGAGTAAACACGTCGCTGATATCAATCGCAATATCCGGCCTGAAAGGGTTTGGACGTTGAAAATTATCCTGGAAATATAAGAACACGGGGTTCTTTGTTAATGCAGGCACATCGCCTGCCACATTCGGCACGGCCACCATGTATGCCGCATCCTGTACAAGCACACCGGTGTAGCGATGATCCGGGTGGTAATCATTTGGCCTTGGAGCCATCACGATATCTGCATTCCATTCCCTTATTTTTTTTATCACCTGCAAGCGAACTTCCAGTGTCGGCATCAACTGTCCGTCATGATTATCCAGCACATCATATTGCACTCCAAATCTTTTCCCGGCTTCCTGTGCTTCTGCCAGTCTTCGTTTGGCCAGCGGCGCACCTTTCATTGTTTGATGACCTGCGTCGCCGTTGGTTACCGAAACAAATTTTACTGCATAGCCCATTTTAGCAAATAGGATTGCAGTACCGCCGCTCTTCTGGTCGCAATCGTCGGGGTGAGCGCCAAACATAATGATCCGCATCTTATCAGCCTGTGCAGCAAGGTTGAAAAAATTACCAACAACCAGTGCAGTTAGTAATATCAAATGTTTTATTTTCATATAATCGTTTTGATGAAGATAAAAAATTATAGGGATATTCTTTGGCAATGTGTATAGTAACTGTGCTTCCCCCTCCCATTATTGCTTCACAGCGATGATTGAAAATAATATAATGCTGTGCTGCGTGATTCAATATAAGTGGAGGATTAAAGTGTACATTTATAATCAAATCAGCAAACAGAAAGTGAAATGGCGATTAATGATTTTGAATTTTTTTGGAGAAGTGTTTGATACAATCCGCCACTGGTGAAGATGACAGAAAAAGAGGACCAGGTTAGGCAATTCAAGTTGCCCTTTTTAATAAGGACCATTCCTAAATCAATGATTGGCATATCTTAGCTAATAATATAAATTATTGTGAATAAGACCCTAGAGTATCCTGAATCAAAAAGTCATTACGAAATTCTGGACGGCTTGCGGGGCGTGGCCTCTCTTTTGGTGGTAGCTTTTCATGTTTTTGAAACTTATTCCGGAGGTAATCGACTAATCCAGGTGATTAACCATGGCTATTTGGCGGTGGACTTCTTTTTTGTTTTGTCAGGCTTTGTTGTATCCTATGCATACGATGACCGTTGGGGAAAAATGACGCAATGGGATTTTTACAAACGCCGGCTTATTCGCCTCCACCCGATGGTAATTATGGGCACGCTGATTGGCGCTGCACTTTTTTATTTTCAGAGTTGCCAAATGTTTCCGCTTGTCAGTGAAACGCCTGTTTGGAAGATGCTCCTTGTTATGCTGGCAGGTTTTACGCTGATTCCGTTGCTTCCTTCAATGGACATTAGAGGCTGGCAGGAAATGCATCCGCTGAACGGCCCTGCCTGGTCTCTCTTTTTCGAATACATTGTCAATATTCTTTATGGATTGTTCATCCGCAAATTTTCTAAAAAGCTGCTTGCTGTATTTGTGTTCCTGTCGGCGTGCCTGTTGATCCAGTATACAATAATGGGACCGCAGGGAGATGTGATTGGAGGATGGGCTGTTGATAAGACCCAACTCAGGATTGGATTTACACGTGTGCTATATCCTTTCTTTGCCGGACTGCTGCTATGCCGGATTGGAAAATTAATTCATATAAAAGGCGCCTTTTGGTTATGCAGCCTGCTGATCACTATTATCCTTTGTGTACCCAGGATAGGAGGTAGCGGGCATCTGTGGATGAATGGATTATATGAATCGTTCTGTATCATTGTGCTTTTTCCGCTGATCGTTTCCATTGGTGCCGGGGGCAGCATCAAAAGCAAACATTCGGCCAAAGTATGCAAGTTCCTTGGAGACATTTCCTATCCGCTTTACATCACGCATTATCCGTTGATATACATTCATATTGCCTGGGTAACCAACAACAATGTGCCAATGAATTATGGTATTGCCGGCGGGCTGCTTCTACTTATTGTCAGCATCGTAATTGCGTATGCCTGCCTGAAACTCTATGATGAGCCTGTTCGAAACTGGCTAAAGAAACGCTTCCTGGTGAAAAGGGTATGATAATGTAACTAAAAAACCGGGAATGAGTGTGAAGTTGATGCTATTATTAAGAAGCCACTTTGATCCAATTTTTAGTGAGAACCTAAGCCAAGATGGGATTAAGACTTCTGATAGTCGTTTAGCCCATACGATCATTACCAGTCTTCGTGGCAGTTTAAAAAAGAAAATTACCATATTTAACATGTGAAAATTCATTTGAATGGCAGCAAAATTTGACTATACCACTACAATCCGCAGACTAAGCTTTAACTATCCTTTACTGCCTACATTGGTTACCCAAATTGTTTTTTGGTGCATTTGCTATGCTGTGTTAGGAATGCTAATCTATTTTAATATCCAGGGGTTTACAGCATCATATCCCATGGCTGTTGAAAGCAACTTTACGCCGATTATATTTTCTGCTATCGTAATTGGTTTATTTTATGGTTCAATGCTTGGCATTATAGACTTCTATCTTTTATCAAAATGGTCAAAAGGTAAATCACTGGGGAGGCTGATATTTTTAAAAACGATGGTTTACTTTATCGCATTGCTGATAATATTTGCATTCATACAATTTATATTCTGGCAGCCGGTATTTCTGCCAATATATTTCCCAAAAGCAGCCATATTTAATGACAAAGCATGGAGCAACTACTTTCTTATGCTGGCAGTTTTCACTTTATTAATGAACTTATTCATAAGTGTTTTTACCCAGATAAATAAAAAGTTTGGTCCTGGTGTTTTACTACCTTTCATTCTTGGTAAATATGTTCAGCCCCAGATTGAAGAGCGGGCGTTTATTTTTCTCGACCTGAAATCATCAACTACACACGCAGAAAATCTTGGGCATAAGCAATACAGTCAATTGATACGGGATTGTTTTCTTGACATCAATAACGTTTCAACCAGTTATAACGCGGAGATATACCAGTACGTTGGTGATGAAGTTGTATTAAGCTGGTTGGTTAACAAACGCATGAACATAGCAGCGTGTTTTGATTTTTATTTTGAATGTCAAAAAGTATTTCAACAGAGAAAAAAGTATTACCACGATAAATTTGGTTTGTTGCCTGAATTCAAAGCCGGCTTACATTGTGGGATAGTTACCTGTGTTGAGGTAGGCGATATAAAAAGAGAAATCGCTTATCACGGGGATCCTTTAAACGTTGCGGCGCGCATACTGGCCAAATGTAATGAAAACAATGCCGACATTATATTTACATCGTCCATCCAGGAAAAAATTGATTCATTATCATATGCCTATGAAGAAATAGGCCATGTGCTTTTAAAAGGGAAGAACAAACCTGTATTGATTTATAAAATCAGTGAAGGAAGGACTTTGAACTTACCTGGCAATTCTTAACTGAAAAAAGGTTTAATAAATATGCAGCGGCTCCTCATTATTTAGAACGTTCAATATCGAGTGAATGAATACATTGCAAAAATAATAGTGTTATTATTCCACAAAAATATATTTGTAACCTATCCTCTCAAAAAACTGCCTTTTTTAGGTTTCAAAAAAAACGCACTGGTTATCTACATAAAATAAATGCAAATAAAGTTTTTAGCAAAACCGGTTGCTATTGACCCGGCAATAAAACGGGTTTTCAACTATTTTTGCTGAGTACGCCGGCCACGAAAGCAAAGGATCAAAACATGCGTTCCTTATTTATCACTTACTGTTATCTGAAAGATTCAATACAATCATGTTTGCCGAAGGTGTTAGCTGCCACAAAGCACTGTGATAAGGCTTTGCAAAAGAACCCTTTTCAGCTTTAAACGCATAGTTCATGCCCTCAAAACTGCAACTGACCTGTTTTAAATTTACATCAGTAAAAGGAAGCCTTGCTGTGGTTGCAGCATACAGATCCAAATACCAGTGAAGGGGTTGCTTACAGCGGAGCATGATGTTCATCGTTTTTTCTTTCAGCTCAATCTCCAGGCTTCCCTTAACCGTTGTTAAAGGCCAAAATATATGCACAGCCGAGATCCCATTATCGGTAAATACGGGATCTTTTCCCTGGATGAAAACCTCTCTGCCATCAATGATCGCCTTAAATCTTAATCCGGCAACCTGGTCCTTTAAACTCCAAATATACCCATCCACCACAGGAAGAGTATAAAATGAACATTCATTAGATGAAGCAACCTGGGTGGTATATTTATCCGCAAAATTTTCATTAAACATGTGAATATCCCGAATCCGGAGGCCGCCATTTTCCCAGAGTAAGTTGGTTCTGTAAAAACGGCTATTGTACCACAAGGTCTTCAAATCACTACCCTCAATATCCCTGGTGACGGCAAAAGATGTAGCGGGTGTTATGGAATATTTATTTTTAAACCAGCGGCCCGACTGCTCAAGAGTTTCTACCTTCAGCTTACCTTCCTTTCTAAGCTTTGCAATTAATGGCATTTGAATTTCAAAGCCCCTGGCCATATCCTTCCAGGTAAAAGAGTTTTCCTGTCCGGCCTGGGTATAGTTAAATCCCAGCGATCTGTCCTGGGTAAAACTTTGAAAAAACCAGTTTACCCAATCTTTGTCTCCTCCCCCAAATTCATAAACCGGTTCCAGGGTAATCACACCCTGGTGCCTTGAGCCAAGACCGTTATCATACTGCCTGATCGGATCACTGCCAAGCATTCTGAATATAGGGACAGGAATCTGATTTTCGGCATGCTGAGCTGGCATATAAGAATTTATCTTACTTGGGTAATAAGCCTGGTTCCAATAACCGCCCCAAAGAGTATAACCATCGGTACCATACTGGTCTTTACAGTTTGCTGAAGCAACAATGTGGTATTTTTCATACATATAATTCAATGTATGGGCATCGATAAACCAGCAGGCCACGGTCTTTGGATAATAGCCAAATATCTTTTTGAAATCGGCCATATAAATATCCGTAATCTTTTCACGTTCCCGGGGCGTATAGCCTGTGGCAAATCCAACATCTGCATGCCAGTCCCATGGATAGCGCCCACGCCATTTTAAACCCGCTTTTTCAATAAGCGGCTGAGGCAGTTCCCACCATGCGCCGATTTCAAAAGATTTCTTAGGAAGTGACGCGAGCAGCTGCTGGTATCGCGGATCCATTAGTGCATCATACTGAAGTAGAAAGGTTCCCGGTAAGTTGTACTGTTTCATTATTTCAACCTGCCTGACCACGGTCTGATAAAGGACATCCCTGGTGATCGCAGCATCTCTTGGTTCCAGCAAACGGATAAAATTGACAATATTAACAATCTTTGGACCGTCTTCGCCAGCCGCGCCATGGTTCCGGATAGCAGCCGGGTTAAAAGAAGCTAGCGTACCGGATAAACAAAAAATGATTATAAGGGCCGGGAGTTTAAGTTTCATTAGAATCATCGTGTTGAGTTAGCGGTGTGAAAACTGAATCAGTTGGAATTGAAAAACAATCTTCCCAAAAAATGCCGGTTAAGGCCGCGGCAATTTTATTCCTCATCATGTATCTTTTACAATAACCATTATCCATCCTCTTGCAAAAAATGGTGCATTACCAATTGCCAAATAAGTGCCCTGGTGATAACCGGTTACAAAAGTAGCATAAAATGCTTTTTTAATTGGAAAGACTAAGGTTGGGGCGGTTTTAATTACAAGAAGGAAGGAAATTTTTTCAGCCTGTAAATGCTGAACATGTTTTCGCTGTCGCGTTGTCGATCCAGGCGCATTAGCAAGGACCTTCATTGCTATTCCTCCAGTGTACCCGGGCAGACGGGCAGGGCGCTTCCCAGAAAAATTTCCTGCAACGTATGGAACCATTGAAGCGCCTGGAACATGATAAACTGAATAATTGCGGAAGGCGGAAGACATGGAAGCGCGTGCTCACACTATTTAGAAAACAATGTATCATTAAACTTTGTCTGCAGTGGACGATCTTCTTGCATTTATAACATAATAGACAGGTATGCCCAACAAAGTGATCAACAATCCGGGCCATGTAAATTTTGGCTTATAAATGATCAGCAATAAACAAAAACAAGTTCCCATAATAATATACAAAACAGGCAATACCGGGTAACCAAATGCTTTATATGGCCGATCTATATCCGGCTTCTTTCTCCGAAGAATAAAAATTCCACCAATGGTGAGCATATAGAAACAAACCACCACGAACGAGATCATGTCCAGCAGGTCGCCATATTTACCACTTAAGCTCCATGCACAGGCAAAAATGCATTGTAACCACAAGGCGTGTGCAGGTACTGAATTTTTATTAAGCAAACCCGCTTTGGCAAAAAACAGCCCATCCCTGGCCATGGTATAATAAACCCTTGCACCAGCGAGTATTA
>JBDTVX010000309.1:0-7105 GCA_040007015.1 Ferruginibacter sp.
CTGAGTACTTGTATAATTTAAAATAATCTTCCTGTGTTCCTGTCCAGAATCCGGGAGAAAGATTGGGTTCATTCCACACTTCAAAATACCAGGTCTTAATTTCATCAGCGCCGTAACGCTCTGTAAAATGTTGGGTGATATTTTTGATCAGTGCTGCCCACTTTTCATAATCTTTTGGTGGAGTTACATTGCCCCTCCACCAAAAAATAGTTTGGTTACCGCTTGCCAATGCCCAGGGCATAAATCCTAATTCAACAAATGGTTTCATGCCAATGCTCTGCAAAAAATCAAACAAAGCATCCACGTACATGTAATTGTATTCGGGCTTGCCGTTTTTATCTTCTCTATACACTGCCATGTCATCGGTCAGTAATCCATGCATGCGGATGTATTTGAAGCCACATTCTTTTTTTACATAAGCAAGTTGCTGCTGCCAATCAGCTCTAAGGCCTTCATTGGCCCTGCCTGCACCAACACATTCGTTGAACATGGTGTTGAGTTTTCCGGATGTTTTGTTAAAATCAACATTAATCGTTCTTTGTGCCTTTAAATTCATCGAAATGGCAACTTGTAAAATCAACAAAACCAACACTACTTTTTTCATCTGCATATTTATTTTAATATTTATAACTATTCCCTGACAATTAGTATTACTATCTTTTGTGCTTCGCTTGTACCGTACCAAACCCCTGTCTGCCTGAGGCAATCAGGCAGGCTGTCTGCCGAATGCAATCAGGCAGGCGGCTTATCCAGTTACTGTTTTAAATGCGAATTATAAAAAACGTGAGCGCATACTTTTTTAAGGAAGCCCCCTTATTTCCAGAATCCATTTTTTGCCTCAACATTCAAAAACCAAAATAGCCTGTATGGCAAGCGTTCCATCCGTTTTATTAACCTAAGGCCCGTTGTATACAAAGTTAATGCTCACTGTTCCATCAGCGTGGGTATATTTAAAAGCGTTGGGCAGCAGGTTGAATAAAATTTTTTCGATCTTATCCTTATCAAAATAAATTTCGAGCATGTCAATATTCGATGAAACTGAAAACGGAATTTTTTTCTTCCCTGCAATATCCGTAAATGAATGAGAGATATCCTTACTGAACCCGTGTAAAAATAAATCATTTGAATTTTTGGCAATATTATTTGCACAAGCGCGAGAGGTATTACCTTCCAATACATTTTGTATTTGCCAGCAAAAAAGCCACCCGCTATTATAATACCCGGTCTGAAAATTTCTTCTGTTATCCCCGCCTAAACAGCTTTCGGTATAAGATGTTATCGAATTAACTCCAAAAAAAAATCAACCGGGGATAGGCCTCCGGATAATAGTTTTTCAGGTCCCTGATAAATTTCGGCGTTAAAATATCATGCACAGCAAGAATATGTTCGGAGATTTCAAATTAAATGTTTACGCAGTTTTAGATTTTTACCGATACTTTTTTTCCCTGATAGAAGATTTCCTTATCGCACTTTGCATCAAGGTCAAAGAGCTTTGATTGAGCAGGTGTGATAATGTTGATACGAAAAACTCTTTTTGACAGCATCCCATTGAATGATCCTTTGCGATCACCTATGGTAATAGTTTTAGATGCTTCGCTATATTTTATCGGAATAACCGCATAAGCTCCTTTTTCATAATTGTAATTCGTTCCTTCATCTTCATACAAATTAAATGAAGCATCTGCACCGGTGTAAATATTAAGTGTGATCGTATCTGCAGATTTTTCTGAAGTGTATTGTAACTCAGGCCCGAATGGAATAATGGAACCAGCATTTACAAAAACAGGCATCCTTTCATAAGGAGCATCAGCAATAATTTTTTGCCCCCCTGCATACCATTTACCGGTATACAGATCGAACCATCCCGCGGATTTTGGTAAATACAATGATCGCTTCGTTTCCTTGTATTTATAAACAGGATTGATCAGTAAAGAAGGACCAAACATGTATTGATCGCCGATATTCAATACTGCCGTATCCTTTGCAAAATCCATTACTAACCCCCGCATCATCGTGTAGTTATCAAGATATACGGCGCCGGCCAGTGAATAGATATAAGGCATCAGGCGATACCGGAGTTTGTCATAATAAAGAAAACTTTTGTAAGCAGCATGATCTTCAGGAGCAATGTTGAATATCTCCCGGTAGGGGAACTGCCCATGCGAACGAAACAAAGGAACAAATGCGCCAAACTGGTACCAACGTGCATTCAGCTCTCTCCATTCCTCTAAACTTTCTGCGTTTGGTCTTTCAAATTTTTCCGGTACAACAAAACCTCCGATATCCATTGTCCAATAGGGAAGCCCTGACAGGGAGAAATTAACCCCTGCGGAAATTTGGTTCTTCATGTCAATCCATGTAGAACCAATGTCGCCACTCCAAATTGCTGCAGCGTATCGTTGAGAACCTGCAAAACCGGAACGTGTCAGCAGGAAAACTCTTTTACCAGGATCAGTTGAACGTTGCCCTTCATAAATACCTTTTGCATTTTGCAGTGGATACGCATTTAAATATTCCGCAGCGCTACCCAATGCAGGGGTCGCCATTTGCAGTTTTCTTTTTTGAGGATCAACATTGGAAAGAATATCCGGTTCACTTGCATCCATCCACCAGGCATCAATGCCTTTGCTGTAAATCTTTTTGTTGATCAGGTCCCAGAAACCTTTTCGTGCATCTGCATTGAAAGCATCATAGAAAGTGGACACATAACCTTTACCGATCCAATCCCTTTGCCGGGCGGCAATATTTTCTTTATACAGCCAGCCATTTTTATCAAACTCCCTGTAAGTGGAAATACCTTCATAGAATTTTGGCCACACGGAGATCATGATCTGGGTGTGGTATTTTTTGTGCAACACATCAATCATGCTGTCGGGAGTTGGAAACCTTTTTTCATCAAAGTCCTGGCTTCCCCATTCGGCCTGTTTCCAATAGCTCCAGTCCAGCACGATATTATCAATGGGGATTTTTCTTTTGCGGAATTCTTCCACGGTGGTAAGAATTTCATCCTGTGTCTTGTATCGTTCCCTGCTTTGCCAAAACCCCAGTGCCCATTTTGGTACGATAGGCGCTTTACCGGTTAGGCTTCGATAACCGGAGAGCACTTCATCCATGTTATCGCCATGGATAAAATAATAATCAACCTGCTGACCGGCTTCTGAAGAAAACCCAAAACTGTTCTGTTCTTCTTCACTTAACGGTTCCTGCCATTTCAAAGAAATATAGGATTCCCCACCTTCAGGGATCCACTCAATTTTGATTTGTTTTTTTTCTCCTTTATTGAAGCTAACGGGAACCAATGCCGGCGCCGGATTCCATGCTTTTCGCCAATGATCTAAAACAAGCTTTCCGTCCAGCCACAGTTTCAACGAGCCGCCAAATATGAAACGCAGTTGGTGAAGTCCGGAAAGATAACTGGCAATACTGCCTTCCCACGTCACTACACCTGTAGCGGGCAGAAATTCCTGGGGAAGCTGAATCTTAGACTCACCCAAAAACTCCATATTGATACTCGCTTCAGCCCTTTCGGTAACAATTTCCTGTGGTTTTAATTTATCATTTGAGTAAGCAGCCGTGATCCATCCCGCCTCCCCTTTTTTTGAAAAAAGTTGCAATGAAGATAGCGGATGAAGAGGCCTGGTATCGCCTGCAGTTGTCAGCGAGTAATTATCCCAAAGAATACCATAATTTTTGGCCGAGATCAAAAAAGGAATGGCAACTTCTGTATTGTTTTGAAAGAAATGGACTTGCTGACCCCTGTAATTATAAACACCATCCTGGTGCTGGCCCAATCCATACCATGCATCATCCGCTGTTGTTTTAAAAGTTTGGGTAATGTGGTAATAACGTTTACCATCGAATACGGCGGGCGTAAAACTACGCCCTGCAATTGGTTTTTCACATAATATCTTTTTGCCGTTTGCATCAAAAAACGAGACGAAGCCGCTTTTTTTATCAACAGTGGCAGAAAGCGTTTTGGTTTTAAGTGTAACTTTTCCTTTGGAAGAAACGATAGTCCAAGTCAAATCTTCCTTTTTAGTATACACCGTAACTAGGCTTTGCCAGGATAGAATAACTTTCCCCGTACCGGCAATTACCCGTATTATATTATCCGTTACAACTTCCAGTTTAACCGCACTAAGTTTACCATTGCTTAGTGGATCTGTAAAAACAATTACGCCATCTTTTGTTGCAGTGTATGATGGTGTTTCTGCCAATGAAACATTAAGGCATGAAAAACAAGTAAAACCAAGAAGCAGCAGATGTAAATTCATAAACAGCGTTCGATCGTTATTAATTCTGTAAAGATAATACAATGCGGTTCGAAACAGGGGGCCGGAATGTTGCAATTTACGGTTGAAAATGTTACAAATGAACGATTTTTTAATAAATTCTGTTCAATGGCGAATGGGATTTTGCAAATGATAATTAACCAGAGGTACCAATGACCCCGGAATTAATTGGCACCATTGGCAAATTGGCTTTTAATTAACCTTTACCGGTTGAAACGGCAGCGGTTGAGGAAAAGATTCAAAAGTCGCCTCCCAAAGCAGTGGTTGTACAACCCACAAAAAATTGCCAGTACTTCCCCGGTAAAGGAATTTATTGTAACAACGTGCCTGAACCAGTTAAAGCGCCGGCGATCAATGCTGCGCCTTTAAAAAATACACAATTGCCAACCTCCCAAAGTGATACTGAGGCATATTCCTAATCAGTGATTCGGTTAAATTGAGATTTTATATTATCGTTTTATTATTTAAAAACTACTGTTGTACATACCGTTTAAAGTAGTATTTATATTTCGCCGTGTTGGTATTGGGATCGAAAATATAATCCTGCTCTGCTGTCCATACCCTATTTGTCTTCATATCCATATAAAGAATATAGTTGTCATGATCCGGACTATAGAATTGACTAAGAATATAACTGCCTTGTTTACTAATACTGCCAGTAAAGCCTGAAACAATTTGTGATGGTAAGTTTGGCTTACAATCAAAATCGAGATCATTACTTGCAGAAATTCCTGAGAATAAGAGACTACTGTCAGACGGATTTAAAAAAACGTTGCTGATTCTGTCTTCCGCGCTACCTCCAATATTCTTTTTCCAAAGGGTTTCAAAGGATGCATCGGTTTTAAAAATCCATATGTCATTATCCACTCCCACAGAAATATCACCCTTCTCTATCCCGAAGTCGCCACCATTCACTGGTTGAAAAGTAGCCCAATAACAGCCTCCTTCCGCCGCTGCGGCTACGAAATTGACAGAGCATCCTCTTTGGACAATGTTAAAGCCGGCAGAATAAAATTTTTGTTGAAGAAGCTGGCCGGAAGCAGATAGCTGGAACAGCCACCCATCTATTGCTGGTGAAGTTCTTGGCCGGCCTGTTATGTCTCCGTCGTCTGATTGGGTGTTGCCACCAACATAAATTGTTCCATCGGCAGCAACTGAAATTGCCCTGCTTTCATCCGATGTGGATCCTCCAAAGCATTTTGCCCAAATAATGGTACCTGAGGCGCTCATTTTTATCACAAATGCGTCACTTCTGGGAAAAACATCAAAGCTATTATGAAAGCCATAGTTTGTTACCAATTCACTTGAAGAGCTAGCATAAAGATCGCAGGCTATTATCATTTCACCATTGCTGGTAATTGAAGCTGCATTTACCTGGATACTTCCAGTCTCAAGTGCCAGTACCTTGTTCCATAGAATGGTTCCTTCAGGGCTGATTTTTAACGTCCATAGTTTGTCATTAAGCCAGGAGGCGGGTGACAGTGGTACATCTCCATCATTTGATGAAGTCTGAATGGCCAGGCAAATATTTCCCTCCTTGTCTTTAAGCGCGGAAATGGGAATGTCTTTTTTTGATCCACCCAATGATTTTTTCCAAACAATGCCTCCCGTGGCATTTATTCTTGCAATCCAGCAATCCGAAAATCCTTTAAAATTAGTCCCCTTTACATCGCCTGTATCCTGGGTAGCAGTGCCTACAACTATTATTTCATTATTGTCAAGTGGCACTACAAAATTTACATTGCTTTGATTACCTAAATTAACCTCAGTACTAACCTCCAATTGATACCCACCTAAAATACATTGGCCACTTTTTATAATGTTTAAATTTTGTGGCAGTAATAATTTTTTACCGGCACTAATGCTGATGCGGGAACCATCCTGAGCCACCTGGTTTTTATCAAGTAGACATTGGCCAACACCCTCCGGATCAATCGTAACCGTTTCGCCGGACATCAAAGAGTCGGGGGGCATCATTTTATTTACCCAGTTGTTCCTGTTTGTCCACTTGCCATTTCCATTAAAAAGGTAGCTGCCCGTTGCTTCAGGCTGCAACTTAACGAGCCATATATCATACCCACCGTGATTGCCACTTACATCGCCATTATTAGAGTTAGTTAAGGCGGCAATAACGTACCCCCTGTCCGATGCCTGCAAAACAACCGGGCTGCCATCGTTGTTACTTCCGCCCAATTTTTTTTGCCAAACTAAATTGCCTGTCTTGTCCAGCTTCGATATCCAAACGTTTTCATTCTCAGTATTTGGGTCATCTGTGCCATCATCTCTGTCACCTGCACCAATATAACTGCTATCCGGCAATTGCAAAACAGAAGAAATTGATGCATTAAAAGCACCTTCAGGAACTGACGGCTGATTCCATTGCCATTCTGGATTACCAAGACTATCTGCTTTTAATACTTCGAAATAATCTAAAAATTCTCCACCATTGTCGCCGCCAACGCCACCTCCGACTACAAACCCGTTATTAAAGGTGAGTTTTGTATCATAGGGGGCGAGGTAGTTGTCTGTACCAAGGTTTCTCCTCCAGGCAATACTACTATTGCTGTCTAGTTTCAACATCCAGCCGCTACCTAAATTTGCGTTATCCGTAATATCACCATCCGAAGAGAAGGAAAATCCGCTGACAAGAAATGAATTATTAATGCCCGTTTTCACCAAACGAGGATATAATTCATAAGAACTGCCACCAAAACTTTTCGACCATTTGATTTGGCCTACGCTATCTATTCTGATTACCCAAAAATCGCTGGCATTATCATCAAAGGCATTTAAAGGCGGATGATGGCCGACAA
>JBDTVX010000310.1:0-7052 GCA_040007015.1 Ferruginibacter sp.
GCCGCAGGCGATGTCAACAATGATGGCTTACCGGATCTATATTTCAGCGGCAACCAAACATCCGGAAGGTTGTACCTCAACAAAGGCAATTTTAAATTTGAAGACATTACTGAAAAGGCAGGACTTCTTACCAACCGCTGGTGTACCGGCGTTTCCATGGTTGATATTAATGGTGACGGATATTTAGATATTTATGTAAATGTTGCAGGGAGTGCAAATTTTGGCGATATGCACAACCTGCTCTATATCAATAAAGGTATCTCCGCTTCGGGAGAGGTTACTTTTAAAGAAGAAGCAAAAGAATACGGTATTGCAGAAACAAGGCAAACAATGAACGCTTCTTTTTTTGATTATGATAAAGATGGTGATTTGGATTTGTTTCTCATTACCAATCCCGCCGACGAAATGGTAACAGGCATCAATACTATCCACGACAGGAAGATAAATGGAGAGTCTGCAGGAACAGATATTTTGTACAGGAATAACGGAAGGTCGCCGGCAGGCAATATCACCTTTACCGATGTTTCCAGGGAGGCTGGTATTTTAGTGGAAGGGTATAGCCTGGGTGCGGCCATCAGTGATGTGAACGGTGATGGCTGGCCGGATATTTATGTATCAAATGATTTTTTAACCAATGATATTTTATACATCAATAATGGCAATGGCACTTTTAGCGATAAAACTGCAGCATGCCTGAAGCATACCAGCTTTGCTTCCATGGGCAATGATATTGCTGATTTTAACAATGACGGGCTGCCGGATATATATACATTGGATATGCTGCCCGAAGATAATTATAGAAAAAAATTAATCATTCCGCCTGCAAGCTATGATAAGTTTCAACTGTCGCTTCAAAAAGGGTATGAGCCACAATATACCCGGAATGCACTGCAATTGAATAATGGCAACGGAACATTCAGCGATATTAGTTTTATGGCTGGGGTGAGTAGCACCGATTGGAGCTGGAGCGCTTTATGGGCCGACTATGATAATGACGGGGATAAAGATTTACTGGTAACGAACGGTTTTTACCGTGATTTGGGTAACCTGGATTATATCAACAACCAGTCGCGATTAAATAATCCGATGGGGCTGCAGATTGCCAAACGGGAAGAAAAGTTAAAAGCAATAAAGAACCTTGAAAAAGTTCCTTTGCAAAATTATGTTTTCCAAAATAACAATGACCTCACTTTAACCAAACGGTCAGATGATTGGGGATTTACCCAAAAGGGTTTTTCCAACGGGGCATGCTATGCTGACCTGGATAATGATGGTGCCCTGGATATCATTATTAATTGTTTTAATGAAGAAGCAAGAATATATAAAAACAATTCAAGGGAAATAAATAAAAATACTTTCCTGGATATTACATTGAAAGGTAAGGAGCCGAATGTACAGGGCATCGGTTCAAAAGTTTGGATATATGCAAATGGTAAAATGCAGTTCCAGGAGCTTCATCCTTTCCGTGGATATGAATCTTCTGTACAGCCGATGATACATTTTGGTTTGGGTTCCGGCACTTCAATCGACAGTTTAAAAATTACCTGGCAGGATGGGAGCGAACAAACTGAATACAATGTAAAATCAAATAGTTTTCTAACACTTGATATTGCCAATGCAGTAAGAAGCGCTTCTGGCAAACCAGCAAAAATTTCACAAATTGCAGCACAGATTTTTTCAGAAATAACAGCCACGAAGGGATTGGATTACCAACATGCAGAAACTGAATTTAACGATTTCAAAGTACAGCCTTTACTGCCGCACCTTTTTTCAAAAAATGGTCCGGGCATAGCGGTGGGCGATGTAAATGGCGATGGGCTGGAAGATTTTTTTATTGGCGGAACTGCAGCATCGGGTGGTGCTTTTTTCTTTCAAAATAAAGAGGGCAATTTTACTAAACATCCTTTACCAAAAAACCCTTCATCGGATAATATGGGTGTATTATTGTTTGATGCAGACAATGATAACGACCTGGATTTATATATCGTTGGCGGAGGATCTGAAAGCCCGGCCAATTCGGATGCATACCAGGATGATTTTTTTGAGAATGATGGCAAGGGGAATTATAAAAAAGTAGCCAATGCCCTGCCTGATACCAAAGCAAGCGGCTCCTGTGTAATAGCATGCGATTATGATCATGACGGCGACCTTGATCTTTTTGTTGGCGGAAGGGTATTACCGGGAAGTTATCCTTTGCCTCCGGGAAGTTATTTATTGCGCAATGATGGTACCCCCGGAAAAATAAAATTTACCGATGTAACCAAAGAACTTTGTCCCAAGTTGGCGGATATAGGGATGGTTACTGCTGCGTTGTGGACGGATTATGATAACGACGGATGGAATGATTTGATCATTGCCGGTGAATTTATGCCCATCACTTTTATCAAAAATGAAAAAGGTAAAAGTTTTGATTCCCCTTTTATTATTGATCATTCTGCCGGATGGTGGAATAGTATTACGGCAGGGGATTTTGACAATGATGGCGATATCGATTATGTAGTTGGTAACCTGGGTTTAAACAGCAGGCATAAAGCCTCGGTAAAAGAGCCGCTTTGTATTTATGCAAAAGACTATGATAAAAATGGTTTGATAGACCCGGTGATGTGCTATTTTGTGAATGGTAAAAATTATATTTATCCCACAAGGGATGAAATGATAAAACAGGTCAATTCCATGAGGGGCCGTTTTGTGTCCTACAGGGATTATGCATCGGTAACTTTTGAAGAATCTTTTTTGCCCGCAGAAATAAAAGATGCTTATGTTGTAAAAAGTGAATGTTTCGAAAGCAGTTACCTGGAGAACATGGGTAATGCCCGCCTGAATGGCAAAGTCGGGCAGGGAAAATTTATATTAAAGCCATTGCCTGCAGAAGCCCAGTTTGCGCCGGTTTTTGGAATGCTGACAGGTGATTACAACAATGATGGAAATCTGGATGTTTTAATGGCTGGTAATTCGTATAGTACTGAAGCATCCACCGGTCGTTATGATGCATTGCAGGGACTATTACTGGCAGGTGATGGCAAAGGAAATTTTGCAACAGTAAAAAGTGCTGCTACTGGTTTTAATGCCGACAATGATGTAAAAGGTTTGGCCCGGATAGAAACGGCAAATGGAAAGGCAATCATCCTGGTGGCAAATAACAACAGTGATATGAGGGCATATCAAACGGACGCAAAGGAAATGGTAAATATTCCTGTAAAAAATACGGATGCGTATGCCATCATTCAAAAAAAGTACGGACAATCTTACAAACAGGAATTTTATTATGGCAGCAGCTACCTGTCTCAAACATCCAGGAAAATAACCGTAGGTAAGGATGTGGTGCATGTAACCCTGGTGGATTATAAAGGAGTAAAAAGAGAACTAACCGTAAAGTGATTTTACCAGCAAATAAGGCAGGCATCAGCAGGATGTATGGGGGCATTCATTTTATATCCACCATAGAAAAGGGAAAAAGAAAGGAAGGAAAATAGGGCGTTTTATTTTTTGAAAGCAGGCATGATGACAATTTTCAGATTATATTGTGATTAGAAATAAACAACCGGAAATCAAAAACCTAAATTATGCGCAAACCCTCACAGGATGAATCGCAAAAAGCATCGGAAAAAAATGTTGCTGCATCGGCTGTTGTAAATCCCCCCATGCCTGTCAGCAGGATTGCTTCTGTGGATGTGTACAGGGGATTTGTAATGCTGTTGATGATGGGAGAAATACTTTCGCTGGAAACCGTGGCTAAACAATTACCCGGCAATTCTTTTTGGAATTTTCTTGCATTTAACCAGGGTCATGTGGAGTGGACATGGCTTTCACTGCATGACATGATTCAGCCATCTTTTACATTTTTAGTGGGCGTGGTGTTGCCTTATTCAATCGCCAGCCGCAAAAACAAAGGCGCTTCTTTTAAAAATGTTCTTTTGCATACCATCAAACGTTCGCTTATTCTTATTTTTCTTGGGATTTTTTTAAGGTCTATGGATTCCTCACAAACCTATTTCACTTTTGAAGATACGCTTACACAGATCGGTCTTGGTTATACTTTTTTGGTATTGCTTTCTTATTGTTCACAACGCATACAATTAATTGCACTGATCATAATTTTGGTGGGTTACTGGTTAGCATTTGTACTTTATCCGCTGCCCGGTCCCTCCTTTGATTATACGGCCGCCGGAACAGTACCCAACTGGGAACATAACCTTCACGGCCTTTCAGCTCACTGGAACAAAAACACCAATCTTGCCTGGGCATTTGACAAATGGTTTTTAAATCTCTTTCCGCGTGAAAGCCCGTTTTTAAATAACGGGGGAGGTTATGCAACACTAAGCTTTATACCAACATTGGGCACTATGATCCTGGGCTTGTTTGCAGGAAAAGCATTAAAAGATAACAGTACCCAAAAAAGAAAAATTAAATTCTTTGTTACCATGGGGATAGGCTTGATACTTACAGGTATTGTACTGCATTTTGCAGGGATCAACCCAATTGTAAAACGTATCTGGACACCAGCCTGGACAATTTTCAGCGGAGGCATTTGCTTTTTATTCCTGGCCTTTTTTTATGGCGTAATAGACGTGGCGCACAAAAAGAAATGGTCCTTCTTCCTGATGGTGATCGGCGCCAATTCAATTGCAGCTTATGTTATAGCTGATGGCGGGATAAGGTCGTTTATAGCCAAATCACTCTATATCCATTTGGGCCCGGCTTATGATCACCTTTTCGGCGCTCCGTATGCTACGTTGGTAAAGGGTGTGATCGTGTTGTTTTTTATATGGCTGATCCTTCACTGGATGTATAAGAGAAAGATTTTTATTAAAATTTAAGTAACCATTCAGTGTGTAATTGAAAGATAGCCGATAAGGCGTTCAAAATATCTTGTCATGATTTTATCGCAGTATGAGCCGGGCAAAAATTCAAAAATGGAAAAAATTCCTATCAGACATATTGCCGCAGCACAAAAAGAACCGAATTTTTTTGAAAGCTTTAGCATCCGGGATATGGGTGATTTACTTGCCGGAAAAAATATGGTACAGGAACTTCACAGGCATGATTTCTTTTATATTCTTGCTTTGAAAAAGGGGAGTGGTAATCATGACATCGATTTCACGCCTTACATAATTTACGACCATGCTGTTTTCTTTATGCGTCCGGGCCAGGTACATCAGCTCCGGCTAAAAGCCGGAAGTATGGGGTATCTGATGCAATTTAAAAAGGAATTCTATTTTCATCATGACAAAGCATCAAAACAGCTTTTGCGAAAAGTAAGTAATATGAATTTTTATCAGCTTGATACTGGCAGGTTCGGAAAATTATTTTCTCTGTTGACCTATATTTTCCATGAGTATACCGACAAAAAAGAAGGGTGCCAGGAGGTTATTAAAGCGAATCTGCAGATTTTCTTTATCGAGCTTGTCCGGCAGAGTAGCACCAGCGCTGGCCCCCCGAATAATATAAGCCCGTACATACAGGAGCGGCTGGAGGAATTTTTAGAACTTTTAGAAACTCATATTTCTGACAACAAGCAAGTGTCTCAATACGCAGGCATGTTGAATCTTTCAATCTACCAGCTAAATGCGATTACTAAAACAACCTTAGGTAAAACCTGTTCAGATCTTATTAATGAATACATTCTCCTTGAGTCCAAAAGACAACTTCTTGCAACATCTAACCAGGTAAACCAAATAGCAGATCACCTGGGGTATGAAGATGTTTCCTATTTTATCAGGTTCTTTAAAAAACACACAGGGTATTCCCCAGAGTCATTCAGGCATAACTTCAGATAAATCCTGCATAACTACATTTTTGTCCTATTCTTTAGGTTACACCTGATATTACTTTTGCAGAGAACAAAATAATTTCTAAAAAGTAATTTCCAGGATTTGAAAACAAAAGCTAAGTTAATCGCATCTTTAAAAATTTGGGTAGTAATCTATCCATCTATCACACTGTTTCTTTATCTGTTTGGTACGCAATTATCGGTACTGCCTTTGTACCAGAGAACGCTATTACTGACGATCCCATTAGTTCCCTGGATAGTTTTTTTTGGCGTGCCTTTGGTAAATTTTATCATGCGCCTGGTTTCAACTAAAAATGATCCCAGGTAAGCCAGCATCACCCGGCGTCTTGATGGGTGTTCATTTATTGGGTAACGTGGAAAGTATTAGCAGTCATCGCCTTTCCATTTTATTAATAAAAATTTAAAATATAATAAAATGACAGACAACAAAAATTTTGACGTAATAATTGTTGGGGGAAGTTACTCAGGACTTGCAGCAGGTATGGCGTTGGGGCGGGCATTGAGACAAGTTTTAATTATTGATAGTGGCGAACCTTGTAACAGGCAAACGCCTCATTCACATAATTTCATCACCCAGGACGGCACCCCTCCGAAAGAAATTGCAATGCATGCAAAACAGCAAGTGGAAAAGTATGAGACCGTAAAGTTTTTTAATGGGTTGGTTATAGACGGAGTAAAAACGGAAAGCGGTTTTGAGATCCGGGTAGCATCAGGTGAAAAATTTCGTGCTCAAAGGTTAATTTTTGCGACAGGTATCAGGGATATTATGCAGAGCATTGATGGATTTGCAGCATGCTGGGGTATTTCTGTTCTTCACTGTCCCTATTGTCATGGGTATGAAGTAAGAAATAAAAAGACCGGCATTTTAGGCAACGGAGAATTTGGTTTTGAATTCTCTGCCCTTATTTCAAACTGGACAAAGGACCTAACGTTGTTTACGAACGGAACTTCAACTTTGACGGCCGTGCAAGCTGGCAAACTTGAAAGACACCATATAAAAATAGTAGAAAAAGAAATTGAAAAGTTGGAACATTCCAACGGATATCTTCAAAAAATCATTTTCAAAGATGCCACAATATCTTTCGTTGAAACTGTGTATGCGCATAGTCCCTTTGAACAACATTGCCAGGTTCCGGAAACCCTGGGATGCGGGTTGACAGACGAAGGCTATATCCGGACAGACGCGTTTCAAAAGACTACTGTTGAGGGGATTTTTGCCTGTGGCGATAATGTAACACGTTTGCGAACTGTTGCAAATGCT
>JBDTVX010000311.1:0-7041 GCA_040007015.1 Ferruginibacter sp.
TATTGCCCTTTTCTTCTCCGGCCAAAGCTCGGAGACCAGTATGTTTGTCGTTACTATAACACCGCCAACGCCAAACCCCGTTAAAAACCGGTATACACCCACCAGGAACCATGATGATGAAAATGCCGTGAGCACGGTAAACAGTCCATAGAAAGCGGTTGATAATATAACCGATCCTGAGCGCCCTATCCTGTCACAAATTATCCCCCATGCAAAACCGCCAAACATACTTCCAAATATGAAAACCGAGTTTATATATGCGCCTACATTATTCATCTTCTCCTCCGTTACCGGGCCGAGCAAGTCTTTTACGGCAACAGGCAAATAAACAGACATGAGCATGGAAGCGATACCACTGAACATGATACTTACAAAACATACAATAAAGGCTGTCGTGAGATTGCCTTTTACTTTTGAAGAAAGGCCCGGAACTTTTGTAGCAGGCCCCGTTTGCAGGGCTTCTGCCGTTATTGCTGCCATTATGCGTTAGTTTGTTTTTTTAAATGATCATATCCCTGTGGCAGGCGATTGTATCCGTGGTTTTTTAATCTTTCACCCAAACCCTGGTAAAACGCAGGATCCTGGGGGGTGAATGTAGCAAGGCCGTCAACATAACGATTGTATAGGCAAAACAACGCCGCGATTAAAACGGTGTCGTGAATTTCAACATCAGTAGCGCCTTCATCTTTAGCTTTTTGTATGGATGCGGCAGTTACATTTTTACCGCCCTCCTGCACCTGGGTTGCAATAATTAAGAGCGCTTTCATTTTGTCGCTTACCGGTGAGTTCATGATGTCCTCTTTTACTTTTGCTGACGTTTCACTTTCACCGAGTAGTATATCACTGGCGGCAGTATGGGCAGCAGTGCAAAACTTACATTGGTTACGATCTGAAACAATGGTGGCTATCAATTCACGTTCTCCTTCAGATAAGGTTGAAGGACCACGCAACAGGATCTGTGTGAGTTCGCGAATGGGTTGGGCCGTATCTTTCCTGTATTCTAACAATCCTGTAATTCCAGGGAGATGCGCGTCTAGCGGAATATAAGCCATAAAAGAATTTTAATGCTGAAATTTATAAGCAACTGAGTGACAATACCAGGGAGTGGTTTATGCGATCAACACCTACCACAACAAGTACGATAAATGATTGTCTTTTCTTGAGAACTTTAGATTAATTCGGGAGGTTGTTCAGGTGAACTGTGAAGAGCTGATGCCAGGGATGACACCTTGTTTGAATTATAAGGCGCAACCAATACTTTGTAAAAATCAGTAAGATATTCTGCTATATATTGATTGTATTCACTAGAAAGATTTTTTTCGGATGCCGGTTTGGAGTTGCCAGATTTTTTTGAAGCGCTATTTTGCAGATCATTGGCCTTTTTAAAAAGATCATTTTTGGCCGTTTCCAAATGCATTTTGTTGTGATCCGGGAGACATAACAGGATGAGGTTGCCATCGCACACCTTGCGTTTAACATACCTGTACATTTTTCCATTGAGATTTACTTCACCATCAAAACGTTCGAAGTCTTTTCTTTCGATCTGATAAGGGATGCTCATTGGAATTTTAATAGTAATGAGATCTTCCTCATTGTATTGATTTGCATCCAAATTCTTCTCAATGCTGATGTCGGATTGCTGTTGGGCAAAATAGAATAATACCCTGTATCCAAAAAGGTTAAATGCAAATAATGCAATAAGGAGTATGGCAGTTAGTTTCCTCAAAATAATTGCTAATATACATTTTTCTTTAAATGCAACAAATTAATTGTATCCTCAACTACCTGTTAAAAGTTGATTGAAGTGCTCAAACACGGGCCGGATAATAACTATAATATTGAATTGACCGGTAAGGTTGAACTGCGGATCACCAGCATCGCCTGCATATCTATTTCTTCTATCTTCTTTTCATCCTCAATATTTTGGAGTAAGATCCTTGTAGCCGCCTGACCCATTTCCCCGATTGGCTGTTTTAAATAAGTTAGGGGCGCATAAAACAAATCAGAGGCATCCATCTGATCAAAACTTACAATGGCGAGATCTCCAGGCACCTTTATGCCCAGGGAATGAATATATTTTAAACCGGTGGTGGCAAGAATATTTGAAGCAAACAATACTGAGTCAACAGGTTTTGAAGAAGACAGAAGATCATCGACGGCATTTTCAATGCCTGTTTTATCATTATCAGTGGTTAATTCCCGGGACCAGTTTTTTTCGAAAACAATATTATTATCTGTGAGCGCATCCAGGTAACCCCTTTTTCTTTCGGTAAGATTATAAAGAGTAGTGTTATAAGTAATAAGGCCAGGCCGTTTATTGCCACCGGCAATGAGATGCTCAACGGCGATATATGCAGCCTGGTAATTATCTATCGAGACCCTATTGGTACCCAGATCCGGAAAATACCGGTCTATTAAAACGAATGGAATATCGTGTTCCCTGAGATAGGCAAGATTATCTTCAGTGTTTTCTGCGGGCGCGATTATTAGCCCGTCAACCTGCCTGTCTACAAATGCATTTATTAATTTCCATGATTTCTGGGCGCTTTCATCGGAACTACCGAAGATCACTGTATAATCTTTTTTATCAGCCTCCTCTTCGATGACGCGCGCCAAACTCGAAAAAAAGGGGTTGGAAATATCTGCCACGATTAAACCAATGGTGAATGTTTTATTGGTTTTCAGGCTTCGGGCAATTTGATTGGTGCGATAATTTAGCTCTCTTGCCGTTTCCTTTATTTTTTCAGCCACCGCTTTGCTTATCCGGCCCTGTTTAAGGTTATTAAGTACATAAGAAACCAGGGCTGTGGAAACGCCAACTTTTTGAGCAATATCTTTTTGGGACACCTTTTTCTTCATAGCAATAAATTTCTGTGAGTTACTTATTAAATAAAAATATTATTTATAATATATGTTGAATCATAATTTTATAAGCAAATCGGTTTAATTTAAGGTATTGTTAATCATAAAAAATGAGCAATTGTTTAATCGATTAAACAAAATTATGTATTTTTGCACTCTAAATACAAACAATTATTAAATTTTAGGCTAAAAATAAAAATATGGACACGAATAAAAATATAGGATTGGTGGAATGTAATGCCAAAGGAGAAATATCGGGTATTACATCCAATAACAATCCTGATGGATACATTGTAAAAAAAATAATGACAGTCAATAAAATTTCCGGTGATATAGCCACGGCACAATTTCCGGAAGCAGAACTGGTAGATGATATTGATGCTATCATACAGGATTCCGCTATTGATTTAATACTGGTTTCCAAACCTAAACGGGGAGATATGGATATGGTTGGCGAAGCGGTAAAAGCTGGAAAAAACGTACGAATTATCTGATAAAATTATTTAACAAAATTTAAAAAACCAGCATTTCACAAATTAAAAGGTTATCCGTTTTCCCGAATTGGAAACCGTGGTAATTTCTACAACGGTTGCCTGCTATAATTTATAGTGGGCAATTTTTTTAGAAAAAGAAAATAAAATGTTGAACTATGACGAATATGAGCTTGAATATTTTGAAAAGATTGGCCTTTGCACCAGGCTATACCAATCAAAATCAGTCAGCCGCCTTATCTTATGTAAATAAAGACCGCCTATTCCGCATCTATCGTATTGCAACAAGTGTTTTTTTCTTTGTCGCTGGCCTCACATCTGCTACATGGGCAAGCCGTATCCCTGATATCCAGAATAAACTGAATTTGAGCGAGGCGGCACTGGGTGGCGTACTATTCGCACTTCCGGTAGGGCTAATGGTAAGTTTGCCAATTTCGGGCGGGCTGGTATCCCGTATCGGCAGCAAACGATCAGTAATTACAGGAGCACTCCTCTATCCATTGACATTACTTCTTTTAGCTTCGGCCGGATCAACTTTGCAACTCACTTTTGCATTATTCCTGTTTGGATTATTTTCAAACCTGGTTAACATAGCCATGAATACCCAGGCCGTGAATGTGGAAAAGTTGTATGGCAGGTCTATTATGGCTTCCTTTCATGGATTGTGGAGCCTTGCCGGATTTAGCGGTGCAGTTGTCGGTACTTTTTTTGTTTCAGCCGGCCTCTCTCCTTTATTACATTTTTCTATTGTATGCGTAGTAACCGGTATTCTTGTACTGGTATCTTATAAGTTCAGCCTTCCTCATGACATCGGTGGCAGCAACTCACAACCATTATTTGCCAAACCAGACAAACGGATATTACTCCTGGGGCTTATTGCATTTTGCTGCATGCTGTGTGAGGGAGCCATGGCAGACTGGAGTGGCATATACTTTAAAAAAGTAGTACAGGCAAACCCGTCATTCACCACACTTGGTTATGTTGCTTTTACAAGTACTATGGCCCTCGGCCGGTTTTTAGGAGACCGGCTTGTAATGAAACTTGGTGTAAAACGAATGTTGCAATTAAGTGGAACTATCATCACAACCGGATTATTGATTGCAGTATTATTTCATTATTTGCTACCCACAACCATGGGCTTTCTTTTGGTGGGTTTCGGGGTATCATCTGTGGTCCCAATTGTTTATGGTTTAGCAGGAAAATCTACAACCATGTCTGCAAGTGCTGCACTGGCCGCAGTTTCAACCATTGGATTTCTTGGCTTTTTGATAGGGCCGCCTATTATAGGGTTTATTGCACAGGCGATTAATTTGCGTTGCTCTTTCACTCTTATAGCATTGTTGGGATTTGGTACCGCTATACTTGCAGGAAAAGTGAAATTGAAGAATTAAAGAACTTCGTATTCAAAACAAATCAGGAAATATCATTATGAATGTAATATCCACGGGAAACTTTTGGAAAGTTCTAAACTTTCCAAAAGTTCTCTCCAACGGGAGGCACCCGGTAAGGCATTAATTGCTCAGTCTTAAATTTTGTAAAAAAGTTACTCAGGGATGGTAGAACTTTTATTGTATTATGATAGCAAAGACAAAGTAATTGCAAAAACCAGGATGGCAATTTCTTTACCTACTTCAAAGACTTTTTCTTTCACATTTTTATGAGGGGTCTGTACTAAATTATAAATCGCTTTGGTGTGTTTGGCAATTTCATGTTCTGGCATAGATAAAATTTCAATTTTAAAAATAGGTAATAAAAAAAATTATCCCATCATATTTTATAGCAGTGTGGTGAATATATTTGTATCAGGAAGTGAAATCCTTTTGTGGAGACACACCTGCGTACAATGTTGCCAGGGAAGTACTTTTCAATTGATACGGCGAAAAATACCAGGAACAGGCCAGCATTTATTAAAATAATTTTTACAATAAAACCCATTCAATATATGAGAAAATTACCGATAGCTATTTTGTGTAGTTGCTTATTTGCGAACATCCTCCCGCTTAGTGTATTACGTGCACAGCCCAAAACCTACGATAGCATAACTGTTGCAACCCTAAAACAACAGGCGCTATCGCTGGTAGCTTCAAAAGAAAAGCAGGTACAGGAAATGGTAGATATGATTTTTAGCTTTGGTGAATTGGGTTTCCAGGAGTTTGAAACATCCAAATACCTGACCGATGTACTTACCAAAAATGGTTTCAGCGTAAACAAAGGTATTTCCAGTATACCTACAGCATGGTTTGCCAAATGGGGCAGCGGCAGCCCCGTGATTTCATTGGGAAGCGATATTGATTGTATTCCAAAAGCCTCTCAAAAGCCAGGGGTTGCTTATAAAGACCCCATTGTAGATGGTGCGCCGGGCCATGGCGAGGGGCACAATACCGGGCAGGCTGTAATTATATTTGCTGCTATTGCTGTAAAGGAATTGATGCAGAAAAACAATATTCCCGGCACATTGATTATATGGCCCGGCGTTGCCGAAGAATTGTTGGCCAGCAAGGCTTGGTATGTGCGCGACGGCTATTTTAAAAATGTAGATGCCTGCATATTTGCACATGTAAACAGCGACTTTACCTGTAATTATGGAGACAATGGAGAAAATGGAATGGTCTCAGTAAAGTTTTCTTTTGAAGGAGATGCGGCCCATGCTGCCGGTGCACCCTGGCGCGGTAAGAGCGCATTGGACGCCGTTGAATTAATGGATGTGGGATGGAACTTCAAAAGAGAGCATTTAAAACCTACCCAAAGATCGCATTACGTTATCACGGAGGGCGGGGACCAACCCAATGTCGTTCCTTCAAAAGCAAGCGTCTGGTACTATTTCAGAGAAAGAACTTATGAAGACATCAAAAGTATGTACGAAGCAGGGATAAAAATTGCCAATGGCGCCGCAATGATGACAGATACAAAAATGAATTATCAAATTATCGGTACAGCCTGGCCCGGGCATTTTAGTAAGCCATTAGCCGTTGCTATGTATGCCAATATTTTGAAAGTAGGATTACCCCAATGGAGCGAAGCTGATCAGCAATTGGCCAAAGCAACACAAAAATTAATAGAGGGTCCTGTAAAAGATCAGCCGGAGAAGAAATTCCCTGGTTTAGCAACCAACATTGATTCTCTGAAGGGTTCAGTCCCGTTTTCATGGGGCGGCCCAAGTGATGATATTGCCGATATTTCATGGAATGTGCCCACTATCGTATTAGGGTATCCGGCCAATATCTCCGGCTTAAAGGGGCATCATTGGGGCAATGCTATAGCCATGGCCACACCCATCGCACACAAGGGTACATTGGCCGGCGCCAAGGTAACCGCTTTAACATTGATCGATATTTTTACCAATCCAAAAATTGTAGCCGATGCGAAAGATTACTTTACAAACGTACAAACGAAAGATGTGCACTATATTCCATTTATAACCGATAAAGATCCCGTACCCACTTACCTGAATAAAGAAACAATGGATAAGTACAGACCTGAAATGAAAAAATATTATTATAACCCGGCAAAATATAAAACCTATCTCGAGCAATTGGGCATTACTTATCCAACGCTGGAAAAGAAATGAGCTATTTACCTTTGGAAAGTCAGTTTCTTCCGGGGCACGTTATCAATTTGATAGCGGCCGGATTAGCTTTTAGTTAAGTAAATAAATAATTATAAAACTTATTAGCCACAACCTGGGGAT
>JBDTVX010000312.1:0-7028 GCA_040007015.1 Ferruginibacter sp.
ACTTTTATCATTCCCCAAAAAATAATTATTGTAAGTGGGCAACGCTTTATCGGGCAGTGCCACTACACTTTTTATTGCACCCAAAAAGCTTACCCGGTAAGCGTGGGAGTGTAAAGTGAAATTTTGATTTGGGGGAATTGATCTTCTTTCACCAGTATTTGTATTACCTGCAGCGGATTCGGAAGGAAGATGATTATGGGCTAAAGAAGCCAGTTTTTCAAGATCGGCTGTGTTGTGCTGTAACACAGTAAATCCTTTTTGTTCTATAAAAAATGCCCCGGTTTGAATATCGGCCTTAAAATTGACTTTACTATCCCATTGACCTTTGTTTTCAATAAACTGTAATTGCGCCACAGATGGTGTTGCAACACCAAAAATAAACATTAGAATAAAAAGAGAAACTGTGAGGAATTTAAAAATTTTCAAGGAAGACATTTTTACAAATTACTAAAATCTAACGAATAAAACAACGTAAAGTTCGTAAAGAATACGAAGTGGATTACCAAAAAGAATGCTAAAAAAATATTACGAAATTTTACTCCAAACTGTTTTGCCTTTCTGTAATTGAAGATAATTTTTAACCGGCAAATTTTCGGCCAGATTTAAATCAGGATCAGTATTTATAATTTGGGTAGTAATATTTTTTGCAACGTCGAGCATAACCCTGTCCTGCACTATATCGGCCAGCTTAAAGTTTAATAATCCACTTTGCCTGGTGCCTTCAATATCACCCGGGCCACGTAGTTCAAGATCTTTTTCCGCTATCTTAAATCCGTCATTGGTAGCACACAAAATTTTGAGCCTTTCCCTTGCATCGTTGGATATTTTATTGCCTGTTAATAATATGCAAAAGCTTCTTTCACTTCCTCTTCCTACCCTGCCCCTTAACTGGTGTAATTGTGACAACCCAAATTTTTCCGCACTTTCAATTACCATAACCGATGCATTTGGTATATTCACTCCTACTTCTATCACTGTTGTGCTCACCATTATTTGAGTATCGCCGGTTACAAACCGATCCATATTTGTTTGTTTCTGATCTGCCTTTTGCCTGCCGTGTACCATACTTAACCAATATTTGGGTTCCGGAAAAAAAGACTTGACTTCTTCAAATCCTTTCATCAGGTTTTCGTAGTCCAATGTGGCTGATTCTTCTATTAATGGGTATACAACATAAGCCTGCCGCCCCTTTAAAATTTCTTTCTTTATAAAATCCATCACCTGTGGCCGCTTGCTTTCAAATCGGTGTATCGTTTCAATAGGTTGCCTCCCCGGCGGCAATTCATCAATTACGCTATAATCAAGATCGCCGTATGCGGTAAGCGCGAGCGTCCTGGGAATGGGTGTGGCGGTCATCACCAGCATATGGGGCGGGCGGGAATTTTTCTTCCATAATTTTGCTCTTTGAGCCACACCAAATTTATGTTGCTCATCAATTACAGCAAAGCCCAGGTTTTTAAATTGCACTTTGTCTTCTATCACGGCGTGGGTACCAATCAAAATGGTTAAGGAGCCATCTTCGCAGGCTTTTAAAATTTCCCTTCTTTTTTTTATTGCGGATGAACCGGTAAGCAATTTAACCGAAACGGGCAAAGCACGGACTAATTCAGATACACTGATGAAATGCTGCCGGGCCAAAATTTCAGTAGGAGCCATCAGTACGCTTTGGAAACCGTTATCAGCGGCAATCAGCATCATCAGCAATGCCACAATTGTTTTGCCGCTGCCCACATCGCCCTGCAGCAAACGACTCATCTGTTTACCGGTACCTGCATCCCTCCTGATTTCCTTTAACACTCTTTTTTGGGCATTGGTTAACAGAAATGGCAGGTAATTAGTATAAAATGCGTTAAAAAGCGCCCCTACTTTATCAAATACCCAGCCATGGCTAAAACGGTGACGTACGCTACGGATCAGGCCCAGGCGCAATTGGGCAAAAAATAATTCTTCAAATTTCAACCGCCTTACAGCATGCGTATACATTTCTTCAGATGAAGGAAAATGAATATTACAAAGCGCATCCCATCTTGAAATAAAACGATATTGCTTAAGAATAGCATCCGGTAAATTTTCGGGGAAATCCTTTTGCGATAATAATTGAAATAATGTGTATGTCAATTTTCCAATTGCCCTTCCGCTAAGCCCCCGTACTTTTAACTTTTCCGTTGATGAATAGATCGGTTCAAGGAACCTTTTACCCCCTGCTTTTTCTGGGGTAAATATTTCAATTTCGGGATGCACCATTTGCACCTTACTCATAAAAAAACCTGTCTTTCCAAAGACTAAATAAACATCGCCGGTATGAAGTGTTTTCTCGATCCAGTTGATTCCCTGAAACCAGGTAAGCTCTATTTCACCTGTATCATCCTGCAAATAAGCTACCAGGCGTTTGGCCTTTCTTTCACCAATTAATTCAAAACCGGTTAATCTGCCGGAAACCTGCGCGTAGTCTGTTGCAGGATTGAGCGTGATAATTTTATCTATCCGGGTTTTATCAATATGACGAAATGGATAAAATTCGAGCAGGTCTTTAAAGGTAAAAATGCTTAACTCCTTTTTCAACATTTCTCCCTTTAAAGGTCCAATGCCTTTTAAGTATTCAATCGGATTACCTAATATGTTGTTGCCGGGTATGATGTTAAAGAATTTTTACAAATATATTCGCTACCGATGTAAAAGCAAGTATTACATTGGCGATAACAGGCCGGAATGCAAAAGACCTCACAGGTTTTAAAAACCTGTGAGGTCTGTATAGTATTTGAATATTTATCCTGCCGGTTAAAATTTTATAACAAGGCATATCACCTCGATATCCTGCCTGAAAACCTTTGCGGCCTTTTCATATTTCTGTTGCTTCCATCGGGCCTTGACGCGCCCGGGGTGTAGGCAGGGGCCTCGCCAAATTGCTCAGGCACAACGGCTTTAGGCACCGATTTTCCTAATAATCTTTCAATAGCAGCAAACTTCCGTTGTTCCTTTACACTTATAAATGTTATGGCTGTGCCTTCAGCAGCAGCCCTGGCAGTGCGGCCGATGCGATGTACATAATCTTCGCCATCATGGGGCACATCGTAATTTAACACCAATCCAATATTGTCTATATCGATCCCCCGGCTCAGTATATCCGTAGCTACTAATATTTGTATCCGCCCGCTTTTAAAAAACATTAATACTTCTTCTCTTTTGTCCTGCTCAAGGTCACTATGTATCTCATCTACCGCTAAACTTGTTCTTTTCAAATCGCGGGTTAATTGCTTTACGCTGATCTTACTGCTGCAAAATATCAGTACCGATGAAAAGTTTTTTTGATTCAGAATGTATTTTACCAAAGGGATTTTTTGAGTATCATACACCACGTAAGCCAGCTGGGTGATTTTGTCATTTGGCTTGCTCATGGAAATATTAACTTCAGCGGGTTTGTGCAGAATTGTACGTGCAAGTTCCCTTATTTTGTGCGGCATTGTAGCACTGAACAACAGGTTTTGTCTTTTAGCAGGCAAGGCATGAATGATACGCATAATATCATCATAAAATCCCATATCAAGCATCCGGTCGGCTTCATCTAAAATCAGGTGTTTTAGTCCCTGGAATTTTACATAGCCCATGTTAATGTGCGCCAGCATTTTTCCGGGGGTACAGATAACTACATCCGCTCCTGCACTTAAGGCTTTCTTTTCCTGCACAAAAGCATTTCCATCCCCACCTCCGTACACCGCTATTGAGCTGACTGACGTAAAATACGAAAGGCCCTCCATATGCTGTGCAATCTGGATCGCCAGTTCACGGGTAGGCACGATCACCAGAGCGGTGATACTATGATGATTAATAGGAGTTGATATTATATTGTTGATGAGGGGCAGCAAAAAAGCGGCTGTTTTACCGGTTCCTGTTTGTGCGGATGCAATTACGTCTTTCCCTGATAAAACTAAAGGAATAACCTGTTCCTGTACCGGCGTCGCCTCATCATATCCGAATGCTTCTATTCCTTCCAGTAAGCGTTCGTCGAAATCAAAATCTTTGAACTTCAAAATACTTGTTGCTGATTAAATTAAAAAAATATGAATTGCTTATTCAATTATTGACTTACATTTTCTGTTTCTACTACGACTTCAACAGGTTGTGGTGTGGTATTTTTTATTGTAAGCTGAAATTTCGTATTTAAAATTACCTGGAAATGCCCTGTCTGCAACACAACTTTAGTTGCAGCATCTTCCAGCATGGCGGCCGCTAAATGACTGGCCAGGTCGGAACCGCTTATTACATTACTCACTTTTCCTTCCGTAAATTCGATAATAAATTTATAACCGGCCTTTCTTCCTGTCCCGGCTCTTTCAAAATCATCCCTGTTTAAACTCAGCAACTGGTCTCCGGCGGATGATTTTTTCAATAAAATCCTGATTACCGGCAGGTATTTGTTCCAAATATAAGTATACATATAATTGTTTTTGAATTCCTCCTGGGGACACAGGAATTGGATAAGCTATTTAAAAAATAATTTAAACACCTTAAAGGTAAGCTTTATTGCTGTAAAGGCCGATTTTGATTTATTCGGGTTCGTTCTCAACAGGATCTTATTTAAGAAACTTACTATTCTTTAACATATCAAAGCAACCTTTCGCACAATATTTGACGTTTATGTTTAGTTATATACTATAGTATTTTTCCGTTTAGATTATCTTATAAAAACAATTATTAAAAAATCAGCATCAATGAACACTCAAACTAAAAAACCATTACTAAAAGCCATAGTGGAACAGGTAACAAATAATACCACCAGCTGGATTGGTCATCATACATTCGATAATAAAGATATAATAGGGGGCCAGACCTTTATAGTGCCATCGGAAGGTGAACTGGCGGCAATCGAAGTTTTTACAAGTATCGTAACAACACCCGGAAATGTTTTAATGACAGTACACACTTTTGACTCCCAGCTAAAAAGCTGGGGACCGGTGCTCGGTTCTGCAAGCGTGGACTTTAACCGGACTGATACGGGGAAATGGAAATCCTTTAATATTTCCGGTTTACATTTAAATAAAGGAAAAGCCTATGGATTCCGGTTAGAAAGCTCAAATTGCTTTATTGGAGTGGGGGAAACTGTAGGCAGCTATGAAACGCCTCTATCAACGAACGGGCAGGAGTGGAAGTTTATCAATAAAGATCAAAAAGGCCAGTCATTTTCATATTTTAGCCTCGCTTTTAAGGTAGATGTAAGAGCGTGAGAAAGGTATAAGGCAAAGGCAGTAAGGTGAAAGGTTAAGGGTGAAATGTATTGATTAGCCTTGCACCTTTAAACTTTCACCTTCCAATTACAACTCCGTAATCATAATGTTTTTAATATAAGCTTTGTGGCCATGATCCTGTAAAGCAAGGTGTCCCTTTTTGGCAACTCCATAATCAGGATAATCTTTCCATTTGCCTTCCTTTTTTTCCTTGTTCCATTTATCGTCCCATGCCTGGAACGCTACGATTTTTTCTCCGTTAAGCCAATGTTCAACATGCCCCTTATTAAAAATTATCCTGCTGCTGTTCCATTGACCTACCGGCATTAATTTTTTCTTGTCGTTTGCCGTATTCATTGCATAATCCGCTCCTGATTTTTGCCATTCTTCCAGCTTTGTCTCAAAACCTATATCATCGATCATCTGGTATTCCGGCCCGGTTTCGTAAGTTGTCTTGTATTTTGGATCTTCTATAACATGATACATCATGCCGCTGTTGCCTCCTCTGGTAATTTTCCACTGCCAGCTAAGTTCAAAATTTTCATATTCCTTATCTGAAACGATATCGCCACCGTGAGCATCTTTTGCAGCCCCCAGGCATACCATTGCGCTGTCTTCGATGTCCCAGTTTTTTACTTCCCCGGTTTTATTAAAGCCATGCCATCCGCTAAGGGTTTTACCATCAAAGAGGCTAACGGAGGTTTTTACAGGTTCAGCAGCAACAGTAGAATCCGGCTTTATGGCAACTGTTTCATCCATCTTTGTACCGGTAGAATTGGAGCAGGATGCCACACCCGCGATCAATAGTAGTATGATGGTGTTTTGTAATAATTTCTTTTCCATAATGATTAAGTTATTTTTTTACTAATTGCATTTTTTCGGGATTCCATAAAATAGCGGTATCCTGGTTATAGCTGTCGTTGCACAATAAAGCGGGAGCCGCCGCCCTATATCCAAAAGTGGCATCTTCCGTAATTTTTCCTCCGCTCCTGATTGCATTGAAAAAGTTTACGAAATGATCATAAGGGCCTCCCAGGTAACCTTTTTCAGCTTCGAAGGTATATTCTTCCGGTGCTAATATCCGCTTGCGGTCAGAAACAGGAGTTCCCGCTTTTTTCATTTGTTCAATATAAAACGGATCGTCGGATTCAATGGTTTTATTTCTTTTTAAGGTAACGCTATCCCAGGTAATGTCCATTGAGCCCTCACTACCCACCAGTTTTAGATAAGTGGTTCCGCTGGTGCCATCCACAAAATTACACCGCAGGGATAAATTAAAGGGAGGATGGGCCTGGCTTTGAGGATAATCAAAGGTCCCTAACAATACATCCGGCACTTCACGGCCGTCTTTCCAGTATCTTAAACCTCCGGCCGAATAAATTTTAGTAGGTCCCAATGAATTGGTAATAAAATGCAGGCTGGAAAAAAGATGTACAAACAGGTCGCCGGCCATGCCCGTGCCATAATCCTGGTAATTGCGCCACCTGAAAAACCGGGTTGCATCAAAAGGCCGTTTCTTCGTGTTGCTGATAAAAGTTTCCCAGTCAACATTGGCGGGGGAAGCATCTGCGGGAATAGGATATTGCCATGCTCCAGTTGGTGAATGCCTTGCCCAAAATCCTTCTGCATAATTCAGATCCCCTATGGCTCCGTCTTTCAATAATTGCCTGGCTTTTTCATTACCTAAAGAAGAAACCCCCTGGCTGCCCACCTGGAAGATCTTTCCTGTTTCTGCCTGGGCCCTGATAACCGCCGGGCCTTCTGAAATTGCATGTACCATTGGTTTTTCGCAATAAACGTGCTTAC
>JBDTVX010000313.1:0-6958 GCA_040007015.1 Ferruginibacter sp.
AAGAAGAATAATTACCTGATTTGCCAATGATACAAGTAAAGGAGTAAGATGAAAATCTTGCTCCTTTTTTCATTGCAAAGCACCCGGCCGGCACAGAACGTCAGACCGGGTGCTTTGCAACGAAAAAATGCTCTTCCATTTTTTTTCAGGGAAAATGAGAGATCCCCGTAAAAGATCGCCGGGATTGAATTTTCTTTCCTGACAACTTGTCAAATTAATAATTTACCTTTATAAAAACGATAAAAATGAAAACAATCTCCGCAGGGGATCTTAAAACACATTTTTCCGAAATATTGAAATCGGTAGAGGCAGGGGAGAAGTTTGCAATCACATATGGGAAAAAAAAAGAAATAAAGGCCTTATTGGTACCAAACGAAATTAAAAAAACAAAAAGGAAACTTGGTATTTTAGAAGGTAAAGCCACTTATGCTTTTGTGGGCGGGCATAATACTAGTGAAAAGGAATTTTTTGGCCTATGAAATATTTATTAGACACTCATATTTTAATTTGGGCTATTCTTAGCCCGGATAAATTAAGTAAAAAGGTAACGGATATTTTAGTGGACCCCGAAAATACCATCCTGGTTAGTTCATTGAGTTTATGGGAAATTTCACTAAAGTACTCATCAGGTAAACTGCAATTAAAAAATATCCTGCCCGATGATTTTATCAAAATTTCGCAGGACACTGGTTTTACCTTTATTGATCTTTCACCCCAAAACGCTGCTACTTTCTATTTGCTATCCGGCGAATACCACAAAGATCCCTTTGATAGAATGCTTATCTGGCAAGCTTTGAAAAACAATCTTGTGTTTATAAGCGACGATAAAGAAGTAAAGAAATATATAACTAACGGATTAAAAGTGATCAGTTGATTTTATCGGTTCTGTTTTTTTCACCTGTACCGCTTAAGAGATTTTTGTTTTTTATGGCGAACCCTAAGAATAATAATTACTTTACACATGACTGCGTTTCACTAATTCATCTTTAGGATATTTCCATTTCACGCCACCAAAATGTTTTAAAATTGCCAGATTTCAACTCAACAAATATCTACATACTGAACTACTTTATTTCAAACCTATAGTTGCCTGCGGTCACTTTATAGAATTTGTTAACCGTTTCACTAATCAACCTGCCATCTTTATAAATTTTTTTTCCATCACTTACCGGAATGTAAATAGCAGCAGTTGAATTGGCGGGAACCGTAACGGTATAGATAACGGAACTCCCGGCTCTTTTCCAGGAAGAAACAATGTTGCCAAAAGGCCCGGTATGCCTTGCTTCAAAAGAATCAAGGCCAGGCACAAAATTGGGATGCAGCAATACATTTTTAAAGCCTGGTTTGGTTTCATCTGGCCTGATACCCCCGATACCTTTATACAACCAGGCGCCAATTTCACCAAACATGATATGATTTAGCGAGATGTCATTTTTGGCGCTGATGTCCCAGTTTTCATACAGGGTGGTAGCGTTGTTCACGATCCACCATCCCCAGGAAGGAAAGGTTTCCTGCGAAGCGATTTTGTAGGCCACATCGGCAAAGCCATTTTCACTTAAAGCATTCAGAATGGCCTTGGCGCCAAGTATACCAACATCCAAATGAAAACCGTCGGCTTCAATACGCTTTGCGAGGTTGGATGCTACCGTGTGCTTCAATTCCTCAGGAACAATTCCCCAGTAAAGTGGCACTGCCATTTCCGTTTGCAGTCCCGTACCATAAATACCGGTTTCGTTATTTAGGTATTTAGTATTTACCGCGTTTTTAATTTTAGCTGCCAGCTCACTGTACTTAATGTAATCTGCCTGCCTGCTAAAAAGCCTGGCTGTTTTTGCAAGAATATTTACATCGGTAAAATAATAAATGGAGGAAGTAAGATCAACCGGTGATATAGATTTAACGGGCACCCAGTCGCCCAGGCCCCATGATGTAATTCCAGAAGGGCTGAGTTCATTGATATGATCTACATACCGCTTTATATTTTCATAGTTATCTGACAATAATTTTTTATCTCCATAAAAAAGATAAATTTCCCATGGAATGATGGCAATGGTGCTTGTCCAGTCGGGCCCGTTGGCCCATGAAAATCCCCAATCGCTGGTAGGAATGATAGCCGGAAGTACGCCGTTTGGTTGCTGCACATCCCTGTGGTCGGCCATCCATTTTTCATAAATGGTTACGGCATCAAAACTATACAGGCCGGTTTCTATGGCAATATGCGCATCGCCTGTCCATCCGTTTTTTTCACGTTGCGGGCAATCGGTTGGGTAACCGAATAAATTGGACAAATAGGAATTATTGGTGGCCTGCCATATTTTGTCAATGGTTGGGTTAGCGGAGGTTATTGTGCCTACAGGCTCTACATCACTGTGCATAAAATAACCTACCAGGCTTTCTTTGTTGAGTTCCACAGGGTTGTTACAGGTAACCTCCACGTATTGAAAACCCTTGTAATTAAAACGTGGCATAAATGTTTCTTCCCCTTGTCCTTTTAGTATAAAAATATCCGTTTGAAAAGGGTCCGTATTATCTGTTGGCCTGTAATGCACATCAATGTTCGACATATCCGCATGGCCGTTTTTGTATAGTCTTTCCGAGTGTTTTAACCGGATGGTAGTGCCTGCAATACCTTTTACCCATACCTGGCTAACGCCTGAAATATTTCTTCCCAGGTCAAAAACATAGGTTGTGTCATCAATTTTATTAAACGCTTTGCTTAAAATTTTTTCTACGTTCCTGATTGGCTGCAGCGTTTGTGCCACGATGTTAGTAGATGGAGCGGGTCGTAAAGTAGCCTGTTTCCACGTGCTGTCTTCAAATTGGGTAGTATTCCAGCCGGGCTGTTCAAGTCTTGCATCATAATGCTCGGCTGTATAGATGCTGTTAAAAATGACCGGGCTTAATGATGTTTTCCATTGATCATTCGTTACAATGGTTTCGGTGCTGCCATCGTTGTACACAATGCGCAGATCCATGCAAAATGCAGAACGGGCGCGCCACGCAGCCTGGTGGAAATTCCATACGGCAGTGGATTGATGATTGTACCAGCCATTTCCCAATAACACACCCAGGGCATTTAAGCCGTTTTGTAATGGTGCGGTTACATCATAGGTAACATATAATGTCCGCCTGTCAAAGCGTGTGTACATGGGGTCCAGCCGGTGGTTGCCGATTTTATTGCCATTGATGTATAGCTCATACAAGCCTGCAACAGCGATATAGGCCCTTGCGGTTGCTATTTTTTTAGTGATGTTAATCACCTTTCTAAAATATGGCGCCGGTTTCACATCTATATTTTTTCCATCATTTATCCATGAGCCGTGCCATTGCTTCGTATCCATCATGCCTGTTTCAAAACTTGTTATTTTACCGGTTGCCTGGGTATGGGTGATGTCCCAAACAGTTACGCGCCAGAAATATTTTGTAAATGGCTGCAATGGTTTACCATTATAAGTTATTAAACCGGCAGAAGAATTAAGGTGGCTGCCTTGCCACATATTTGCTTTACCTTTTACCAGTTCAAGAGAATCCGTGCCAACCTGTACCTTATATGCCAGTTGTTTGGCCCCCTGTCGTGAATCCTGTAAGTTCCACATAAGTCGTGGATAGGCCGCATCAATACCGATAGGGTTTACCAGGTATTCGCATTTTAAGTTTACCGGCATGCAAACATTCTGTCCGGAACTGACTTTATGAAATAAACTCATCGCTGCGAAAAGAAGTAAATTGATTAGGATTCTGAAAGATTTGATTGCCATCAGCATGTTATTATTTTGAATAAAATCAAATGTCCGGGCAAATATAAATCCTTAATGATTATTCAAGGTTGTTTACTTCTGGTGCACGCTTTTCACCCGAGGCAAATGGCTTCTTTCGATTTGTTTTAACAGGAGAATATTCTTACCTGGTGCTTTTTGTTGTCAATGGTTGTGATGATATGCATGCAAATGCTCCTGCGATTTTATCGCGCTAAGTAATAGTTGCCACAGAAATTTTATAATGATTTTATTAAAGCTTTTCAACCGGACTTGTGTTTTGTAGGGATGCTTCAACAACCCTTTGACCTGGTATACAAATTCATGAAGATATCTTTTCCATTCAAAAATCATGAATAAATTTATCCAGTTGTTCGTCCTCATTCAGTTCTAATCTTCTTCGCAACCGGGTACGTGTCTTTTTAACTCCATCAACTGAAATGCCAAGGATAGCAGCTGATTCTTTATTCTTCAGGCCGAGTTTTATAAAAAGAAATAGCCGCTCTTCGGCTTCGCTAATTTTAATATAGGCGCTACGCAAACGAAAAAGGTAACCTGGGTAAACTTTTTCAAAATATATTTTGAAAGATGCCCAATCATCATCTGTTAATATGCGTTGGTTGTAAAGATTTGTTTCAAAATCATTGTAGTTGTGGAAAGGTCTTTTTTCAGTATTTTGCAAAAGCTTTTCCTCTAGGTCAGTAAGCAGGGTATTCTTATTCAACAATAACTTGGTTAAATCAGCAAGGCTCATCTTGTCTTTTATATTTTCAAGTTTAGCCTGCTTGTTTTGAATATACCATATTACTACAATGGCAATCATTAGAATCATACCTGCAGCAGCAGCCCACATCCACTTTTTCATGCGGCTTCTTGCCTGGTCAAGATCAAATTGCTTAATTTTTAGGTCAAGATCCTTTTGCTGGCTTTTATTTTTTGCTTCAAGATCAGCGATCTTCAGCTTAACGTCTATCCCGGCGATGCTGTCCTTGAGCCAATAAAAGTCATTTAAATATTTATATGCAGAATCATACTTCCCTTTTTTCTCATAAGCTTCAGATATGCCAATATAATTTTTGACAAGCCGGTCCTGCCAATCATGTCGCTTATTTACCAACACGCAATTCTTATAAATATCAATTGCCTGGTCATATTGTCCCATATCCGATAAGAGGGAGCCCTTATTATTCAAATACATCATTTCTTTATAGGGATCCTTATTAACCCGGGCAAGTGAAATAGCACTGTCAACATATCGCCTGGACTCAGAATAGTTTTTTTGGTAACAAAGAAGATTGCTGTAATTGTTGTACGTGAGCGCCATTTGTTGCCTGTCTGCATATTTTTACAGGATAGGCAAAGCAAGCTTGTAGTAATATTGGCCCTGCTCATATTCTTCTAGTTGTGCATGCATAGCACTAATCTGTTCCAGTGTTTCACCCATACAAAGACTGTCCCTGGCATCGGTACAAAATTTTAGCGCCATTTCATAATGTTTTAAAGCCTCTTTACTGTCATTGTTAATATTATCAGCCAACAATGCCTTTCTTAAAAGGATGGCAGCCTGCCAGCCTGGATTCCCTGTTTGTTTAGCAAGATTTTCAGCCTGTAATAAATACTTTGATACTTCCAGGTAATCATGCGTTTTATAATGATCAAGGAATAGGTATAAAAGTCCAAAGAAATTTTGGGTGATATTTTTTTCCCGGATTGCTTTTGCCAGGTATTCTTCATGTTTGTTTGTGATCTTCTCAATTGAAAGGGTGGAATTTGCCGTCACTGGGTTGGCTTCTCTTAATTCCTTTTTAAAATTTTGCTGTGCCTGGCTGGAAAAACTAAATAGTGTAAATGCAATCAGTAGGATGCGACTAAAAAAAATCATACAATCAAAATGGTTTAAGAGGCGAATTTAGTTGCTAATTTTTTTTAAATGATATTAATTTTAATATCTTCTGATTTGTTCCCCTAAAATTATGGGAATAATGTAATGAGAGGAAATGTTGTATGCGCTCTATGCTCATATAGGATAAATCTTTTTTCTGCACCAATTCTATCACGATGTGAAAATTTTCAAGCTGAAATGTCTAAAAAGACTGGTTCTTGTATTCGTAATTTTACTATTTTTTTTGCGTAAATTAACTTATCCCCGATTTGTCCCCCATGAAAAAATAGCGATTAAACTGAGTGTCCCCGGTTTTGTACCCGGGCAATCGGAGGTTTTTTCTTCACCTGATAGTATAATTACATTATAAAATAATAACGGCGATACAAGTTATTTAATACAAACTCAGTTTTCCTACCTGGTTTGTTTTTTACACTTTCGATACAGGCTAAAAAATGTAATGTGGTGACATTGAACTGTACTTTTAGAACGGTCGGAAGATAAATATGTGTTATTAGGGATGGTCTATCCACAAAAAGAGATAGCTATAGAAAGGTTTACAGAAATCAGGATTATGGTATTTTTCTAAACTATAAAATCAATAGTAGTATTAATTAAACTCCAAAACTAACAGTAAAATGACAAAAATTAACCTATTAACCTTCATTGTATTATTTTTTGGAATAGAAATTTTTGCGCAAAGCAATTTCGTTCATGCGGTACACCCTGGCCAATTATCCTAAGCCTTTACTATAGTCCGAAAACAAAAACAGAATTTTTTTTCAACTTAATGAACAAGGAAGCAGCTTCTTAGTCGGTGTGCCGATGGAACTTGAGAAATGGAGCATCGATTTAAAATGCCGGTAAGCTGTAAAATCTGCGGGCACATTAGCAGCCATGCGAATAAAAAAAATTTCCTGATAACAAAACCATAAACCTGTAATTCATTTAAATTATGAGAAAATTATTACCAGGCAGCCCGGCAGGCGCCAAACTCTTTACCGTAAGTTTTTTTAAATCATTTAACGAACAATGGAAGTCGTTCCTGTTAGTGTTGCTGCTTGTGATGTTCGGTACGGGAATATTTGCCCAGCAAAGTTTTTTTAAGCGGGTGTCCGGTGGAAACCAGGCGGCCCGCGGCATTAAAAGCCAGACCGTAAAAAATCCGGCTTTTCTACAGTTGGATGAAAAGGGATTACGCAGTTACCTGCTGCCGGCACCGATGGAATTTAAAGGTACGGGGAAAGCGCTTCCGTTAGATATTCCGTTACCTGACGGCACAACAGAAACATTTTTAATAGTGGAATCCCCGGTTTTATCG
>JBDTVX010000314.1:0-6944 GCA_040007015.1 Ferruginibacter sp.
CAGCGCTGCGCAAGGTAGCGAAGGTTCGTTTAACCAATAAAATTGAGGTGATCGCTTATATTCCCGGCGAAGGGCACAATTTGCAGGAGCACTCCATTGTATTGATCCGTGGCGGAAGGGTAAAAGATCTGCCGGGTGTACGTTATCATATTGTTCGGGGTAGCCTGGATACTGCGGGTGTAAAAGATCGCAAGCAAAGCCGTAGTAAATACGGGACCAAGAAAGAAAAGGCAAAAAAATAATTGCGAAAAATAATTGAATATATCACGTTTAGCGTACAACGATAATAAATAAACAATAATGCGTAAGACACAACCAAAAAAAATTCCTTTAGCGCCAGATCCAAGGTTTAACGACAGATTAGTTACCCGTTTTGTAAATAATTTAATGTGGGCCGGTAAAAAAAGTGGAGCTTATATCATTTTTTACGATGCAATAGACAAAGTAAGCAAAATAACCGGCGAAAATGGTTATGATATTTGGAAGAAGGCATTGGGCAATATAACTCCTGGTGTTGAAGTTCGTAGCCGCCGTATTGGTGGCGCTACTTTCCAGATCCCTGCTGAAGTACGTACAGACAGGAAAGTATCTTTAAGCATCAAATGGATGGTAAAATACAGCCGGGACAGAAATGGCCGCAGTATGTCTGATAAATTAGCCAATGAAATAGTAGCGGCAAGCAAAGGCGAGGGTGCAGCTTTCAAAAAGAAAGAAGATACGCATCGTATGGCTGAAGCTAATAAAGCATTTGCACATTTTAGAATTTAAATATTCTCAATCAACAATATTTATTTAAAGCCGTTCTGCAAAGAGCGGCTTTTTTATTTTCTTAAGTTTCTGCCAGTATCATGAACCTGCCAGGATGGGATAGTAATTACGCCATTAAACGTTTGTTTTATTTTATAGTTGTTAATTTAGCAATTAAGGATCACATCGTTTAGACTATCCTTCCTGGCGAACACTACTGATCCATCCAAATAAAATCATTTGAAAAAGAAGATAACGATTTATACCGCATCAGCCCTGGTAGTTGCCAATATGATCGGTACCGGGGTATTTACCAGCGTTGGTTTTCAACTGTCTTCCTTACAAAATACCTGGGGTATTTTATTGCTCTGGCTGGTGGGTGGCCTGCTGGCCTTGTTTGGAGCATTCGCGTATGCCGAATTGGGAACGCATTTTAAAGAATCGGGGGGCGATTATATTTATTTGTCAAGGGTTTTTCATCCGCTGCTTGGTTATCTTTCGGCATGGGCCGGACTTACCGTGGGCTTTTCTGCGCCTGTTGCACTTGCGGCGATGGCTTTTACAAAATACCTTGCACCTTTTGGCTTACAGGGAAATGTGTGGCTGGCAATAGCCATCATTGTGTTGATAGGGCTGATGCATAGTTTTACGATCAGGCACAGCAGCAGCCTACAAAATTATTCAACAGCCATTAAAGTATTCTTTATCGTGTGCCTGATCATCCTTGGGTTTCTTATACCGGGCAATACCAATAACGCCATCAATTTCAGCAATAGCTGGAAACATGAAATTTTGAAACCGGGCTTTGCCGTTTCGATGGTATATGTAGCCTTTGCATATACCGGTTGGAATGCAGCGGCATACGTAGTGGAGGAGATACACGACCATTCAACAAATCTGCCAAGGGCGTTGATAGGAAGCACCTTGTTTGTTTCCGTGGTGTATGTTTTGTTTCAATTGGTATTATTAAAAAATGCAACGGCTGCCCAGTTGCAGGGGAAAGCGGAAGTTACTTTCATAGCATTTGATAATTTGCTTGGATCTGCCGGGGGAAAATGGGTAAGTATTTTTATTGCTATCCAGTTGGTAGCTACCATCAGTTCCTATTTATGGGTTGGGCCACGGGTTACCTGGGCCATGGCAAGGGAAAATAAATTGTGGAAACCACTGTCCAAAAAAAATAAACACGGCATACCGGTGGCTGCCGTATGGACGCATGTATTCATTTCCATTATACTTGCCTTAACAGGTTCTTTTGAAAAGATATTATTGTATGCAGGTTTTGTATTACAACTGATGGCATCTCTCACGGTTGCCAGCAGTCTTTTTCTTACAAACAAAAAAGCCGGCACATTCAGGAGTCCCTTTAAACCTATACTTCAAATAATCTTTTTGATTTTTAACGGATGGGTATTGATTTTTACCCTGGCAGACAGGCCGGTCGAGAGTTTGATAGGCCTGGGCGTATTGCTGGCCGGAGGGATTATTTATTATTTTGATAAACCGGTTGCAGTCACTGAAGTGTAGGCAAATATATCCACATTTCAAAATAGCAAAATATAAACCCCGGTAAATTTACCGGGGCTTTATTTTATCAGAGTTCTTTGATCTTTATATTTCTGAATGAAACCATATTGCCATGATCCTGCAATACGATCCTGCCTTTTTTGAAAGTGCCAAAATCAGGCATTGATTTAAACTTACTTCCTGCGATTAATTTTTTCCAGTTGTCATCCCACATGGTGGTAGAAACAACAGTCGTTCCGTTCAGGGACAGATCGAGTTTCCCGTCCTTTGACATGATCTCCGCCTCGTTCCATTCGCCTACCGGTTTTGCTGAAGGCTTAGAGCTGGAAATTAAATCGTACAGGTCACCTGCCTTGTGTTTCATTAATTTACCATCGGGATGGCCTTCATTATCCACTATTTGCATTTCAGGGCCCGTAACCCATGTTTCTTTATATTTTGAAGTGTCTTCATGCGAATAAAAAATGATTCCACTGTTCCCCTTGGGTGCGATCTTCCATTCAAGTTTTAGATCAAAATTTCCGTAATCTTTTTCAGATACAAGATCACCGCCCCCATTTGTTTGATACCCGGCTTTTTTTAATGTATCCAGGTACAAAACGCCGTCGGCTATTTTCCATCCTTCGCCGGCTTTATCTTTTCCGTAACTGTGCCAGCCGGCGGTGCTTTTTCCATCAAATAGGGATACCCATCCATCTGAGCTGTCTTTTTTATTGGTGGCGGTATCGGCATTAGCAGCAGTACTTTCAGTGGAGGTTTTATCCGCGTTATTGCAGCTCATTAAAACGCTGAGTGAAACAACCATTAGAGAGAGTTTATTTTTCATATTTTATTTTTTTACTTCTTTTTCTTTTTCTTTTGCTCTTTCTTTTTGTAACAAAACATATTTTATCATTGCAGTCGCATCTTCCTTACTAAGCGCAGGGTGGGCGGCCATCGGGATTTGTCCCCAAACACCCGTTCCGCCGGCGATTACTTTATCTACCAGTAATTTTTCATTAGCTTCCGTATTCTCGTATTTGCCGGATACTGCTAAATAAGACGGCCCCGTTGACGCTTCATTTAATTTATGACAGGTAAAACAATCTGATTTTGCTACCAGTTTTTCACCGGCTATCCAATCAGGACTATCCATGACTGAAGCTGGCTTGGCGCTTGTTTCGGCAGAATCGGATTGGTTGCCACAGGCAAAACAAAAAACGGACAGGGATAAAACAATGCAATACTTTTTCATACAGTAAATTTTAATTTGTCAAATGTATTTAAATCCTGAAAAATTCCTACAAAAATTAATACCGGATAAGAAATTACAGGTGACACCTTTCAAAAAGGTGTCACCTGTAATTTCTTATCTGTTGTATCAATAAAGATATATTTAAAATCAACTACTAAGTTTTCTTTTAATGATTTTCTTATAATAAACTTTTTGCAAATAAAATAACCAGTTTAATAACCCGGCGTACATCTTCTATATTATCTTTACTTCTATATTTGTTGGTTAATTTATACTACGAAACTTTAATAATTAATAAAGCACGATGCGAGGAATATTAGAACTTGTTGGGAATACGCCGCTGGTGGAATTAACAAGGGTCACCGTCAATAAAAACGTGACCATTTATGGTAAGCTGGAAGGGAATAACCCCGGTGGGAGTGTAAAGGACAGGGCTGCTTATGGCATGATCAAGGGCGCCATTGACCGGGGTGAAATTACTGATGGCATTAAACTGATAGAAGCAACCAGTGGTAATACGGGTATCGCCCTTGCCATGATAGCAAGTTTATTTGGCGTAGAAATAGAATTGGTAATGCCGGAAGACGCCACCCGTGAGCGGGTGTTGACCATGGAGGCCTTTGGTGCGAAAGTAATACTTACCCCGAAGGCAAATTCCATGGAAGGAGCGATAGACTATGCGAATGCCCAGGTAGCGAAAGGTGGTTACCTGATGCTGAACCAGTTTGGTAATGCTGACAATCCGGGGATGCATTACAGAACTACCGGCCCCGAAATATGGAACGACACCAATGGTAAGATCACCCATTTTGTATCTTCAATGGGCACTACCGGTACCATTATGGGCGTATCCAAATACCTGAAGGAAGTGAATGCCGGTGTACAGATTATCGGGTGCCAGCCTGCAGATGGTTCCAGGATACCTGGCATACGCAAATGGCCCGAAGCCTATTTGCCCACTATATTCGACAAAAGCAGGGTAGACCGGGTTATTGAAATCGCTGAAAAGGATGCCCGTTTAATGGCAAAACGTTTGGCAAGGGAGGAAGCCATTTTTAGTGGGATGAGCAGCGGGGGTGCGGCACATGCCGCAATAGAGCTAGCCAAAGAATTAAAAGAAGGTGTGATCGTGTTTATTGTTTGCGACAGGGGCGACAGGTATCTTTCGTCTGACCTTTTTGATTAAATACCCAGAAATGTCTGCGCTGGTCTCTTGATGTCAGATTTAATGACGTTTGATATTCCGCGTTTTATATTATACGGCAAAAAATCAGCGCAGACACCAGGTATTATTTTTCAAACAAAAAATTCTTCAGAAATTATTTTACCATCTTTTACATTGTAAACACAAATTTCTGACATATCCATGCGTCCCTTCTCTTTCGCTGTCATATCTATTTGGAGGGTAACCGCAAAACTACCGGCAACTACAAGCGGTTCAGAAACAGCCAGGCTATGTATGGTCTCCACGGTCGATTGAAACTTATGTCCTTTTTCTATGATACCAGGCAAACCCTTTGTTTCTTTTGGAAAATCCGGCATATCGTACGGTTCAATACTGATTGCATTTTCTGCATAAAGCTCTTTCTGAGCAGTTTCAAATTGCCCCTGGCGGCAAAGATCTGCAAGGCGGGCGGCGATTTCTTTTTTTGTCATAATTTTTTATTTTAAAGCTAAGAAAAAGTACGCTTCGATGTATTAAATTATCGTGATTAATTTGTAAAAAATACTATATGTTACCAAAGCTGCCGTTCTTCAGGAATGGAGTGTTTGTAAGAATGTGCCTTGTAGGAACAGGCTCCGGCCTGTTCTTTGGGGTAATTGCAACATAATAATTCACCAGAACAGGCCACGGCCTGTTCCTACAAGGCCACACCTAAATGTTAACCAGCTATTGACCTGGATCCCGGCATCCCTGGTCAGACATCAGACATTATCCCTACGAGTTGGTTATTCCAAAAAATCTCATTACCTTTGCGGCGCTAAAAAGTTCAGCAGATAAAGGAGTTTGGTTGTTAGCTGTAATTTATTTAGCATACTATGAGAGTACAATAATCATATCACAGTACCCAACACTTACGGGTTGAAAAGAGCCTCCTTATTCAAACGGCAAAGCGCAATAAAGGTATACAAGAGTGCCCTGCCAGTTTGCGCGGGCACACAGGACGCTATGAAGCTTAATTATGATTCCAAAGCCAGGTACGAAAAAAGCAAACCGTAAGGGAAAAGTAATAAATGAAGTTTAATCCCGCGGCACTGGCAAATTCTTAATTTTTTAATTCTTAATTTTTAATTGAAATACAATGGCAGATTTACGTTATCAACGAAATTTTGGTATTGCGGCTCATATTGATGCCGGCAAAACGACTACTACCGAGCGCATATTATATTATACCGGGGTGAATCATAAGATCGGGGAAGTGCACGATGGCGCCGCTACCATGGACTGGATGGCACAGGAACAGGAACGCGGTATCACTATTACCAGTGCCGCCACTACCTGCTTTTGGAACTTTCCAATGGTGCAAAACAAAAAAACACCCGATACAAAACAATACAAATTCAACATTATCGATACTCCGGGCCACGTGGATTTTACGGTGGAAGTAGAACGTTCGCTTCGTGTACTGGATGGATTACTGGCATTATTTTGCGCCGTATCCGGTGTGGAACCTCAGTCGGAAACCGTTTGGCGCCAGGCTAACAAATATAAAGTGCCGCGTGTAGGATTTGTAAATAAAATGGATCGTGCCGGCGCTGATTTCTTAAACGTGGTAAAACAGATCAAGGAAATGCTGGGCGCCAAAGCTGTGCCTTTGCAATTGCCGATCGGTGCTGAAGATGATTTCAAAGGCGTGGTGGATCTGATCACCATGAAAGGCATGGTTTGGGACGAAGCAGGCATGGGCATGACTTATAATGAAGTACCCATCCCGGAAGATATGATGGAAGATGTGAAAGAGTGGAGACAGCACCTGATCGAAGCCGTTGCTGATTATGATGAAAAATTGCTGGAAAAATTCTTTGATGATCCTAATACGATCACCGAAGCGGAAATACACGCAGCCATCCGTAAAGCCACCATCGATATCAGCATCATCCCGATGCTATGTGGTTCATCTTTTAAAAACAAGGGTGTACAAACCGCGTTGGATGCTATCGTTCGCTATTTACCCGGGCCTATGGATATAGAAGCAGTAAAGGGAGTGAATCCTGATACAGGCGAGGAAATTTTCCGTCATTGTGATCCCAAAGAGCCATTCAGTGCACTGGCATTTAAGATCATGACCGATCCGTTTGTGGGTCGTTTGGCGTTTTTTAGGGCTTATTCAGGAAGGCTGGATAGCGGAAGTTATGTGTTGAATACCCGTACGGGAAAGAATGAGCGTATCAGCCGTATCATGCAGATGCACGCCAACAAGCAAAACCCCGTTGA
>JBDTVX010000315.1:0-6936 GCA_040007015.1 Ferruginibacter sp.
TTGCCTTTATTGTGGATGATTTACCCAAAACAGATAAAATATATACCGATCTGAAGTTTTTTGAGAAAAACTTCAAAGGAGTAATGCCTCTTGAAATTATAGTAGATACCAAAAAGCGAAACGGGCTGGCGGGTATGCGGGCGCTTGCTGTATTTGAAAAAGTAGACTCATTATCGCAGTATATAACAGCACAAAAGGATATGAGCCGTCCGCTGAGCATCGCCGAAGGTTTAAAGTTCGCCAAGCAGGCTTTCTATGAAGGCGATGCTGCAAATTATTTATTACCGAACAGTTTTGACGGGGCATTTGTCGGGGAATATTTACGGCCTAATAAGAAGGATAGCGGCAGTAAAAATAATTTCACAAAAATGTTATCTTCTTTTATGGACAGTTCCAGGCAGACCACCCGCATAAGTATTAACATGGCGGATATAGGTACAAAGCAACTGCCCATCCTACTGAAAGGCATCAGTGAAAAAGTAAATCAATTATTTGATTCAAGCCAATATAAAGTGCAACTAACGGGCACCAGTATCACTTTTTTAGAAGGGAGCAGCTTTATTATTAGTGGATTAAAAGAAAGTATTCTGTGGGCTTTTTTGCTTATTTCACTTTGTATGTTATACCTGTTTAAATCGGCCAGGATATTAATTTGCTCCCTAATACCCAACCTGATCCCGTTAGTAATTACGGCTGGCGTAATGGGTTGGGTGGGGGTACCGCTCAAACCATCCACCGTACTTGTTTTTAGCGTGGCGCTGGGAATAGCAATCGACATCACCATTCGCTTTCTTGTTAATTATAAACAGGAACTGCCCACCTACGATAATAATATCAACCTTACAGTGGCGGCTACCATTAAAAATACCGGTTTAAGCATTGTATATACCTCATTGGTTTTGATAGCAGGATTTATCATATTTTGTTTTAGCAGTTTCGGTGGAACTATTGCATTGGGCTGGCTCACCTCCGTTACATTATTAGTGGCCACTGTTACTAACCTGATATTATTGCCTGTGTTGTTACTAAATACTAAAAAATCAAAAGTTAACGACCTGCAATAATGCTTCATCTGAAGCGGGTAATTAACCGTTATTTTTAAAATATTTTGGTAAATAATACGATAAATCCAAATTTTGCGTTAGTTTTTAACAACCTTTTTAAAAAAAGCAGCGTTATGGTAGTGTTAATTGTCAATAATTGATCCTTATGTTAGAAATCCTTTAAATAAAAAATCAAATAAAACAAAAATCGCTTATGAAGAAATTATTATACCTATGCGCTATCCTGTTGTTTTCTACCGGTCAGTTATTAGCACAAAAAACAATTACCGGAACTATTATCGATGAAAAAGGTGCACCCGTTGCAAATGTATCTGTAATTGTAAAAGGAACAAGCACTGGTACCATTACAAAACAGGATGGAACCTATTCGCTGAATATCCCTTCAAGCGCAAAACAGCTTGAATTTAGCTCTACCGGGTTTATTTTACAAACACTCAATATTGGCACCGGCAATGAATATTCCGTAACATTGGTCTCTACTTTAAAAAGCCTGGACGAAGTGGTTATTACAGGTTATTCCAGCATAAAAAAATCTCAGTACGCCGGCGCTGCAACCAAGATCGGAAAGGATAAAGTGAATTTTGTGCCCAATGCGTCATTTGACCAGATATTGCAGGGTAAAGTGCCCGGCTTACTGGTAACAGCAGGCAGTGGGCAGCCAGGCACAGCGGCAAGGGTACAAATTCGTGGTGCCGTATCAATAACGGGTGGTAATTCTCCTTTATATGTTGTGGACGGAATGCCCATAGAAGGGGGTGTATTTCAATCAATGAATCCCAATGATTTTGAAAGTGTGGAAGTTTTAAAAGACGCGATTGCTACTGCACAGTATGGTAACCGGGGTTCAAGCGGTGTAATAGTAGTTACAACAAAAAGAGGTCGCACTAATAAATTATCTGTTACCTATAGCGGACAAGGGGGCTTTACCGAAGCCGGCCAGCAGAAATTTGACATGATGAATTCTACGCAATTACTTCAATTCCAGGAAATTTTGGGACAGGAGGTTGGTAATGGTTTGCCAGGCTGGGTGTATAGCCGCAAAAACCCTGCAAATGCTTCCTTACCTGCCGCTACCCTAAGCCAGTTTGATAGAAACCTGGATAGCTTAAGAGCAATTAGCACCAACTGGAAGGATGTGTTTTTAGAACGGGGGACGTTTAAAAGCCATGATCTTAATTTTTCAGGATTAGCTGGAAACACCCGGTACTATTTATCAGGAGGTTATTATGATGAAGATGGTATTGGCCTTCGCTCGGATTTAAAAAGATATACCGCCCGGGCCAATATTGAAAGTAAAACTGATAAATTAACTTTTACATTTAATGGCAGTGCAGGATATACCAACCGGGACTTTATTGAATCGGAAAATGGAATTGCCCTGGCTAACCCTTTTGCCGCCGCTTATCTTGGGCTGCCTTATCAAAAATTGTACAATGATAATGGAACGGTAGCAACAGGTCCGGGTCGTGTAGGACCCAATGCATTCGATAGGATTAGTACCACTACCAGTTTTAGTGACCAGTTAAAATTCCTGGGAAGTATGAATTTGACCTATAACATCACAAAAAATTTCTATATCGGAGGGTTTGCAGGTATTGATTACAGGCAGACTACTGCCGAGCGTTCAGTTTTTCCGAATACATATGCCGCTAATACCGCTGGCTTTCCTGTTGGCCCGGCATCTGGAGATACTATTGGAAAAGGCTCGTACAACAATGGCTTGACAAATTTTATGCAAACAGTGGTAAGAGCTATAGGGGGCTATCGTAAAGTATTTTCAGAGGTACATGATATAGACATTCAGGTAGTTTCAGAATATACCCGGGAAAAGCAGAAAAATTTCGCCTACACAGGTTACGGTATCAGCACAAAATTGTTGAATACCCCGGCGGGTATTACTCCCGGTACTGTGGGCAATGCATTAATACCAGGTGTAGGAGGCTTTAAAACGGGCCGGTCACTATATGGCGCCCTGGCACTTGCAAAATATAGTTATAAAGGGAAATATACACTGAACGGTTCATACCGAAGGGATGCTTCATCCCAGTTACCTTTGGATAACAGGTGGGCAAATTTTTATGCCGCTGGTGTGAGCTGGAACATTACGAGAGAAAATTTTGCAGAAAAATGGAATAATGTGAACGAGTTAAAATTACGGGCTTCTTACGGTACGGCTGCAAATGCAGACGGATTTCCCTTTGGTGATTTCGGCTACCTGGCAACTTATGGCAATGGGTCTTATGCAGGCAATCAAACCATCGCAGCTACAAATGCAGGAAACCCGGACTTGAAATGGGAAAGGATAGCTACTTTAAACCTCGGACTTGATTTTGGATTTTTAAAAAACAGGGTAACAGGTTCCGTAGATGTATATGATAAAAGAGGATCCGACCAGGTAGTAACACAAAAATTGCCTGCTGAATCAGGTTTTCTAAGCCAGGATATAAATGCAGCAGTAGTAAGTAACCGGGGTGTTGAACTGGCTTTAAATATCGAAGTGGCAAGGACGAATAATCTTTTATGGTCGGTGGGTGGAAATGTTTCTTATAATAAAAACAAAGTGGTTAGCCTTGGACAGGTAAATGAATTTGAACAGGGTACTGAAATTGTTCGGGTCGGCTTACCATTGGGCTCGCATTATATTGTAAAATGGGCCGGGGTGGATGCGGCTACAGGAAGCCCACTATATTATAAAAAAGACGGAACCATTACAAATGTATATAGTGATGATGACAGGGTAGCCGATTTTGGCACTTTCAATGCGCCCTGGATCGGTGGTTTTAATACTGCCGTTAATTTTAAAGGTTTTACATTAGATGCGCTTTTTTCGTTTCAGCAGGGCTTTAAAAGATTTAACAACCAGGATTTTTTCCAGTTAAATCATGCTTTTGCGTCACAGGGATTCAATGTAAGACAGGAAATGTTGACCATGTGGCAAAAGCCGGGCGATGTAACTAATATACAAAGTCCTCTTTATCAAAGGCAATTTGTATCAAAAGATATACAGGATGCATCTTATCTTAGATTCAGAACATTAACCCTGGCTTATAATTTACAAAGGTCATTGTTGGACAAGCTTTCAATTTTTGACAATGTGCGTTTATATGTACAGGGGCAGAATTTATATACCTGGACCAATTGGGTAGGTTTTGATCCGGAAGACAATGATAATATAGCGGCTTATGAATATCCAACCCCACGCACTTTAACCTTCGGGATCAATGTTACATTTAAATAAATTAAAGATATTATGAAAATATTAAAATTATCGATGGTAATAGGCTTCTTGCTGATCATTTCAAGCTCATGTAAAAAGGAACTTGAATTGCGGCCTACAGATGCTATTGATATTACAAAAGCATTTACGTCAGTTAATGATGTTGAACAGGGGTTATTGGGTGTTTATAGCTCCAATGACCAAACCAATAAGATCTATATCGCATCCATATTAGCTGATGAAACAAAGATATCCAATGAAAACCGCGGACAGGGCCAATTTGAGTTCAAGTGGCAATTTTCTTCCGGTCCCAGCGCTGTTAATGTGAGTTACCGTCAGTATTATACCATGATAGATCGGGTCCACAAAGTTCTGGCAGGTATGGCAAATGTAATACCGACAGATGGAGCAGAAACAAACAGGATGGCCAGGATCCGGGGTGAGTTATTTGGACTCAGGGGCATCGCCAATTATGAATCTCTAATTAATGTAATTCCCCCGGGATACGACCCCAATGCCTTAGGTATTGCCATTGTAAAAGAATCCTGTTTATTATGTACGCCACCGCGTAATAAAGCAGGTGAGGTGATCGCGCAAATTGAAACAGATCTTGCAACTGCGCAGGGCGAGCCAAATATTCCTACTGCTCCTACCGACCCGCTTCGTTTAAGTAAAGCTGCCATCTCTGCTTACCAGGCAAGGGTAGCCTTGCTGAAAAAAGATTGGGCATCCGCCATAACATTTGCCAGCAGCGCTATTACCCAATCCGGCAAAAAGTTGTTGTCACGTACTAATTTCGCGGATTACTGGAGAGATGCCAACGAAGGGGAATCGATTTTAAAGTATCGTAATCAAAATTCTCCAAAACTACTGTGGCAGGATACCAATGGTGATGTGTTTTTTGAGCCTTCAGATAAATTGAAGAATTCGTACGATCAAATCAACGATATCCGCTATCTTACTTATTTCAGTTCTGCCGGTTTAGATACTTCCATTGTAGATAAATACAAAGGGTCCAGTTTTGGTGCAACTATTAATGATTTGAAAATTATAAGATTGTCTGAGTTATACCTGATAAGGGCAGAGGCTTATGCCGAAACCAATGCACTCGCGCTTGCCGCCACTGATCTCAATCTCTTAAGGGCCACCCGTATTTCAGGCTATACGTCTGAAAATTTCTCTACAATCTCAAATGCTGTTGACGCCATTTTAACTGAAAGATTGAAAGAATTGTGTTTCGAAGGCTTTCGGTTTTATGATTTGAAAAGAAGAGCTTTACCGGTAAGCAGGCTGATAAGTGATGTGCAAAGTACCTCCTGGTTAACATTAGCTGCAACTGATTACAAATTTACTTTGCCGATACCACAGGATGCGATTGATGCTAATCCAAATACACAACAAAACCCGGGTTATTAAGCCAGGTGCATTTCCTGTTATTAGTGGAAATATATACACGATAAAAAATTAATTATGAAAAGTAAAATCTCATTTGGCTTACGCTTATTTTGTATAGGTTGCATAGGCATACTCCTATTGCAGGGATGTAAAAAGCAAGACACCCTTGTTTTACCTCCATCTGCTGCTCACTTTACCAATCTTTCGGCCGGCACCTATTTTATTACTGCCCCCGGTATTACTTATAAAATACCTGTAGGGGTTACCACTGTATCGAATGTTGATAGAGTCGTTTCTTTTACAGTTACTTCTCCCACTGGGGCCGTAGCAGGTACACATTATTCACTGTCCGGCAACACCGTTACCATTCCTGCCGGTAAAGCCATTGATAGTATCGAGGTAAAAGGTGTGTTTGATCAATATACATCCGGAAGAAAAGATTCACTTTTATTTGTACTTATGGAACCTTCTATAAAAGGGGCACCTTACAATGATACTTTCAGACTTTACATGAGGGGGCCGTGTTTTGAGGGGGATGTAACCCTGACTGACCTTTTGGGTGATTATAAAAAAACCAATGAAACTTTTGGAACAAGCCCTTATGGGCCTTACAAAACTTCTATCACCTCGGCAGTTCAAACCAGCCCTACAACAGGAGATATTGTTGTAAGTAATATTTTTGACGCAGGTTGGAATCCAATTACATTCAGCCTTGACTGGACAGATCCTTTAAACAGAACAGTAACGCTTGTGCGACAAACCGGCATCGCGGATGGTGGAACCGTAAACCCAGCATATACGGGGGAGGATGTATTGGTTCAGCCTTTTACTGGCCAAAAAGGTACTTTTTCGGCTTGTAAAGGAACATTACAGTTGAAAATGCAGATAGGCATTACAGGGTTGGGTGTATTTCCCTCATTGTATACAGTAAGTTTGGCTCGTTAACATTTATTCAAAAAATTATCTGTCAATATATTTTAGGTAACCGGTTTAGTTGTGTGCAATGCTAAGAGACACCGCAATAAAAAAGGCATTTTTAAAATTTAAAGTGAAGAAATTAGATTTTCGAAAGAGAAAATTAAAAGTAGTTCTATTTGTAAATTTTGTATTTGCTAAAAAATATGGAAGCAAAAGGCAAGAGATTATGGGATATTAATTTGTTTTTAATTTTAATACCATTTATTAATCTTATTAATTATTACCTCACCTACACTAATGTTAGGCCTTTCTGGCGATTGTGTGCAACATTTACCATTGATA
>JBDTVX010000316.1:0-6924 GCA_040007015.1 Ferruginibacter sp.
ATTAAAAGTCCGATTAAAAGGAGTATAAAATAAATTATTTTCTTAGCATTTGTCAATGTAGTAAGGTCGTTTTAGTCTGACGCACAGCGCAAAGCTTCATCCATGAAATAGTCGTGTTTTACTAACCAATTGCTTTCAAAAATTCTTCTTTCTTCCTGCGGGCCACATCCAGTGTTACCCCATTCTTCATCACTACCTGCCCGCCCTCGCCTTTGATATATTTTTCCACCTGGTTTTTATTGATGATGTAAGAATGATGTATACGAATGAAAACGGAAGCCGGTAATAGTTCTTCAAAATCTTTCAGGGTTTTGGTAGCAATGATTTTGCGGTGGCCGGTTAAAAAGAAACTGGTGTAATTACTGTTTGCTTCCAGGTAAATGATCTCATCTGTTGCTATAAACAGCAAGCCTTCCATAGATGAGATCGCGATGCGTTGATGCGCTGTTTTTTCTTCCAGGAAATTTTGCAACAGCAGCTCCACGCGGTTGTTGACGGCGGGCTGGTTTCTTTTTTGTGTTACTTTTTCTACAGCGGTTTTCAGCTCTTCTACTTCTACAGGTTTCACTAAATAATCCAATGCACTGAACTTAATTGCTTTGATCGCATAGTGATCGTAAGCTGTAATAAAGATCACTTCAAAATTTTTATTTTTTAGCTGCTGAAGCATTGTAAACCCGTTCATACGGGGCATTTCCACATCCAAAAAAACGATATCAGGTTTTTTCTCTTCAATATTTTTAATTCCTTCCTCGCCATTTTCACACTCAGCTATGATCGTAACGCCGGTACAATGATTGCCAAGCTTTTGCCGCAATGCATTGCGGCTGTTGGTTTCATCATCTATTATAATCGCAGTAAGCATAATTGTATAGTTAGGATTGATTAATAAGTTCTATTGTTACCTTGGTGCCGCATGGCTCCCGCGATTCATTTACCAGGTCTGTGATCATTACGGAACCGTTTTTGTTTTGGTTAAATAAATTGATCCGGTCCGTTGTTATCTGCATGCCCATTGATTGGTGAGAAGGTTTATTCAGTTGTTTATAAGCATTTGCTTTTACCCTGCCTACGCCATTGTCTTCAATAAGATAGTGGATATGATTGTTGACTACGGAAACCCGGATCATCAGTTGCTTATTGCCCTCTATTTTATTTAATAAGCCATGATGAATGGCATTTTCTACAAATGGCTGTATTACCAGGGTGGGTACTTTATAATCGCCATTTAATATTTCATCTGCTACTATTACCTGGTACGAAAATTTATTGTCAAACCTCAGAGCTTCCAGTTCCAGGTACAGTTGTAATGTTTCCATATCCTTCCAGCAGGGTACCACATTGTTGATGGAGTTTTCTAAAATGGACCGGATCAGCCTGGCAAATTTTGAAAGATACAAAGTAGCTTTTTCCTTTTCGTCCATTTGGATCAGGTTATCAATGGAGGTGAGGCAGTTAAAAATAAAATGTGGATTCATCTGCGCCCTTAATGCTTCCAGCTTTGCTTTTGAGAGCTGTTCGTTCATGCTGTACATTTCAATATGCGTCTGCTGCAGCAATTGATCGGCTTCTATGGATTTGATTTTATTGGCCATTAATGTTGCGATGGTACTCAATACCTGCAGGTGCTGGGGGGTATAAAAGTCTTTTTCATAATGTTCGCTGTCAATAATTCCTATCAGTTCATTGTTATAAATTACCGGAACGGTTATTTCACTCGATCGCTGCATTTCATCGGGCCGGTATCGACTGTCTTTGGAGGTATCTGGTATCAGTACCTGCTCTTTTGTCTGCATTACATAACCTACTACTCCCTGGCCTGGCAGCACATCAAAAGGCTTTTCAAAAATATCTTCTATTGACCCTTTGGGCCCAAAACCTGCCTTCTGTATCATTTTGGTTTTATCGTCATTCCATAAGTACATCATACAGTCAACAAAGCCAAGCCGGCCAATCAGGTTTTTTGCTACGTCCCATAGAACCTCTTCCACGGTATTTTTATCAATCAGTGAAGAAGAGAAATAATTTATGATCTGCTCCATCTCCAGTTTACTTTTATATTGCTCTGCACTCAACTGCTGCACTTTCAGTTTTTCAGTTTCTATTACTTTTATATTTTTTTCACGCCCTTTTACGAACCCGTAAATGAGTAAAAGGGCGCTACAGCATATGATCGATTTAAACCACCAGGTTTGCCAAAAGGGAGGTGAAATGATAATAGTAAAAGAAGTGGCATTCGATGTCTCCAGGTCATTTTCAGTTTTTACTGAAAAAATATATTCCCCGGGTCCGAGGTTGGTATAGGTCGCAAAATTTTTTGAATCCGTGCTTACCCAATCCTTGTTTACATCGCTTAACCGGTAATAATATTTTGGCTGCTGCAGGTTCGAGAAATTCAACAGCGCGAATTCGATGGTAAAAAAATTTTGTTTGTAGGAAAGTCGTACGGGCTTGTTTTGATACAACAGTGAATCAATTAAAAAAGCGTTATCAAAAATTTTGAAACCTGCAATTTCAACTTTTTCATTTTTATTGTTTTGGATGATCTCGTTCGGTTGAAAACAAACGATCTCCGTGGTGGAAGCTGTTAACCAGGTTCCGTCTTTCAGCGCATAAAAACCGATCGTACTAAAAGAAGAGCTGATGATGCCCTGCCCCATATTATAGTGAATGAATTTTTTATCAGAGGGTTTAAATTTATACAGGTTATAATCGGTGGTAAACCATATATAACCTGCGTCATCTTTTTTCAGCGCATAGATGCTATTGGAGGGCAGGCCATCATCGGTGGTAAGATGTGAAAATGTTTTTGCCCGGGTATTAAAAAAATTCAATCCTCCGTAAATCGATCCTATGAGTAATGTGGTGTCATCATATGCCTCAATGCCCTGGCTGCTTATGCCGGAAATAGAAAGCGGATTATTTTTATCCGGTAAATAGATGTGCGTATAAACTTTTTTAACAGGATCAAATTCCTTAAATCCGTTTCCGGTACTTATCCAAAAATGCTGTGCCTTATCTATAAAAATTTTAAATACGGGAGCCCCGTAGCTTGTCGCGGTTTGGGGGCTGCCGTTGTAAGGATAGAATTTATTTTGCGCCTTATCCCATTCAACGATCACCCCGTTATTTAAACCGAGCCATATATTTCCTTTGTTATCCTTTGCCATGCATCGTATGGTAGAATTAGCAAGTTCGGGAGGCCGGATCGTTTTAATAATTTGGGTAAAGGGGTTGTAAATATGAATATATCCATGCTGGCATCCTGCCCATATATTTCCTTGCCCGGGGATATTATAACCTGCCGAATCACCTGGTCGTCCAGGCAGGCGGATGTCATCCTGTTGTATAAAGCACCACACCATATTATGATCATCCCCTGAAAAAAGAATATTCTTTTTATAATTCCAGTGTTCATCGTATATAGTTATGCCGCCGCCCCAGGTACCTGCTAATATGGTTCCTGTATTGGTTTGAATAAAATCGAGTATCTCATTTTTTGGAAGTGAGGGTATGTTTTCTTCGTGCCGTATAGATTTGAAATACTGCCTGTAAGGATTAAAAATACTGATACCTTTATCAGTACCCAGCCAGATATTTTCTTCTTTATCCTGTGCAATACAATTGATCTTGAAATTGTATTGAATGCCCTGGGTATTTTTTTTGTCAACAATGATGTTCTCAAAATCATCGGTTTCCCGGTGGTATAATAAAAGCCCTGCATTTTCTGTAGCTATCCATATATTAGCATGGTTGTCTTCATAGATGGCATTGATCAATAAAGTGGCACCTGCATTTTTTTTATAACTATAACGCTTTTTGATGCCCGATAAATCATAGGAGCTTAGTTTGCCTGTTTGCCGGTTGAACCTGTAAAAGAAACTCCCCCAGGTAGATATCCAGCAGTCCGACCTGCTATCAATCATTACCAACCTTGGCGATACCTTGTCAACGCGGAAGACTTGCAGTAATGGATGGTTAATGGGGTTATAACTTTTTGAATAAACCTGTTTTGTTTTCCCATCAAATAAATTTAACGTGTTTCCCGCAAGCCAGGTTTCATCGTGCAGGCTGTCTGTAGCCATCCTGTTAGCTTCATGCCCCTTTAGCGGATGAACCCTTAAAATTGCGCTAATGATCTTATTGGTAGCTGTGGATACAATGATGACTCCTTTTTCTCCCAGTAACCAGCGGTTGTTATTTTTATCGGTATAGACATCAAATTTAAATGCCGGATTTTTTAATACCTGCCCGATATCATAATCAGTAAAGCGGTTATTGAACAAGGTCAATTTTTCCATTATATTTTCTTTCAGCACCCATACTTCATTTTTTTCATTGTCAGAATATAATTCAGCGCCATTCGTTATCCCGTTTGCAGCGTTATTTACAATGCCCTGGTAATTGATAAAACGGGTGCCATCATACCGTTGTAATCCGTTTGGCGTAAGTGTCCATATAAATCCTTTTGCATCCTGCCGGATGCCTATAACATTGTTGTGCAGCAAACCATCCGTTTGATCAATATGACGAAAGGTGTAATTATTTTGTTGCTGGGCCGCCCCGTTTATATAAATAAAAAGAAGTATGGTCAAAGTTCCATATCGCATATTTAAAGTTAATTCAGATTTTACCAGGACAATGGTCTAATTAATTTTTAAAGGAGGGCCTACCACCTGCATTTGGTTGTCGCTGAAAATCTTTGCCATTTCATCCTTCGCAGGTTCATGATCCAATGCAGCTACGGTTAGGAAAAAATTTTCCAATTTACCTGCAGGTTGAAGGATCACTGCCATTTTACCTTTTTCACTCACCTGTGTCCAGGCATGTGGAACTTTTCTTGGCAGGAAGATACTATCTCCTGCATGGAGCCGATATTTTTCTTCTCCTACCTGGAAATAGTATTCGCCTTCGAGCAAATAAAAAATTTCATCCTGTAACGGGTGAATATGCATCGGCGTGCCCTTTCCCTGCGACAGGCTGGTTTGCTCAAATATAGCCAAATCCCCATCGGTATCTTTGCCCGATATTTTTACGTCCAGTATATTTGAGTTAACGCCTTTTAATTTAATATGGCCATGTATGCGGCCTTCCCCTGCCGGTATTTTGAATCCTTTACCTGCCCTGTCGGATTTAACTTGATTTCGCGGCCAGGCAACTAACGGAGCAGTAATAGCAGCTAGGATTGACAGCAGGAATTTATTTCTTTTCATGTATTGAAATTTTTGATTTTAAATGATATAAATATATGCACCCTGCAGAAATATAATTTATTCCTTACTTTTCTTGTGTAAGCTAAGGGCCAACAATTTCAAACCCGTTATTTTGCCGGAATTTACGTTGCTCTGCTTCGGATAATTTTATTTTTTTATGCCAGATTTTGTCATTTATCTACTTTGACAGAACATGCCAAAACTGGTGATTGCTGCCTTATTTTATGATATCCCGAAATTCTAATTACAAACTGTTCCTGTAATAATAATTCTGCCGCTACCCGTCATGGCACCCGCATGAAAGCCAGGATGGAGCCGGATTGTTTGACCACTAACTGAAGATTTCAATGTTCCTGATAAGTTAACATTTCCATTGGTGGAAATATTATTAAGGGCTGAGAAAAAAATGTAGCCCGTTGACCTGGTGATAGGGGGAATTGTATAATCAATATATGGGGTGCCGCATGTTAGCAAAGCCGTATTGGTGGATAGAAATCCGTTAATCCTGGAATACTGCCCCGGGGTAAGGTGAAGGGTAGGGATGCATTGCCTTGAGGGTATTACGGACAACCAGTAAGACATCAGGTTGGTGTACGGGGGAATGAAATTTGTTTCGCCATTGGGGTCCGGGCAATAACCGTTGTAAGTGCAACCGCTTACGGAAAAACATGGATTGCCATTGTATGCATAAGGATCAGCAGGTGTATCAGTAACCTGGTCGCCTGCGGTGGAAGAATTACTTCCGTCAATATTTTCCAGACCGAATGCCTTTGTAAATGTATGCGAGAGGCCCATACAATGCCCAACCTCATGTGATATGGTACGGCCCGGCCCAATATTGCCACTGGAGATAAGGCAAATGGTACTGGGTATCGAAAGGCTGGTGCCGCCAATGCCACAGTTGTTGGCGCAGGCCGTATTGGTACCTTTTATTTTTTGCACATAAAAGATATTGATACAACTGGATATCCTGTAAGGGGCAAATAAGTTAGGGTCATCGTTGGTAGCATTAAAATTAGAATCCAGGTAACTGTTGTTTACAAAATCATATCCGGCAAAAGTAAAACAGATGCCTGTTCCTGCATAATCCGCCCTTAAGGTATCAAACTCATTTTTTACTGTTTGCAAAGTGGTTACCGCATTGGTTCCATCGTTATAAGCCACAATATGAAAATACACCCGTATCAGGAAATTAGCTGCCAGTGGCCTTGCGGCCGCTTTGTTTATCTTTTCAAAATTTTTTGCTTTTTGCAAAGCTGCGGTATCAATTTTTAAATCGCCACAGGAGGTAAGCTGGGCTTTTGTATTAATAGCAATCAATAGCAATACCTGCAGCAGCATTATTTTAGGCACATTCCGAAATATTGCAGCAGTAAGTGTTTTGTGAGGACACAAACCACGGCCCGGTCCCGATCGGTGGGGACACCGACCGAAATTAGAAGCGACAATTTGGACTACACCCAATATTTTTAATAGATTAGCCGGTTTCATTATTTTACTGATTTTAGTGCTGCTATTTCTTTTTTCATTTCAATGATATACAAAGTGAGCTCCTCAATTTTCTCCATCATTCTTTTTTGTACATCCCCTACATGCAACCCTTTTTCTTCCACTTCTTTTGCAGAAGGAATATTGGGCAGGTGTTTATTTTGCAGGATAAATTTTTCCACCTCATCCAAAGAATTGAGTTTGTATTTATCATCAAATACAT
>JBDTVX010000317.1:0-6919 GCA_040007015.1 Ferruginibacter sp.
GTTTGCGAAAAAAAACATTTATTTGAGGCGCAGGTCAGGAGTTCTGAATTAATAAATGATATCTCCTTCGATTAAAACTATTCAAATAACTGAGTACTTCTTAATTTGAAAATTATCAATTATCAATCAACTATCAATTATCAACTGCCCGTTATTTTTTCGTAAATGTTACATGCTCATCCTCCGAAGCTTGCGGGTGATCCAATCGTAATGAGGCGGCTGTATTTGCACTTATATTCCATTTCCTGCTTAATGCTGAGAATGTGGACCCTGAAACAATACTGATCGTAAAAGTGGCCGGAGAAGTTGCACCATAATAATCTGTGGAAGATGCTGAATATGACCATGTGCCGCTTGCAGTTTTAGCACCCGATACCGTTGCGGTACCATCACTGGCAAAAGTAAAATCCATACCCGAAAAATCACTGGTTTTATTTTCGGTCTTTTCAGTAAAGGAAGTTACATCCCAGGTGCCGGCGCTGATTACGGAGGTAAATGTTATGGTGTTTGTATTGTTACCAGGAGTAGCAGTATTGTCTTTTTTACAGCTACCCAACAGCAAGACAAAAAATAATACCGGTGTGAATAGGAGGCTCTTTTTCATAATATTTTTTTGTGGTGAAAAGTGAATTATATCAAAATGCAAACAGGATTATGTATACTATATCGCGCTAACATGGTTGAAAAACTTTTACTTTCGAACAAGTAGATCCTACATCATCAAAGCTGCTATCACACACAAATACGGGATGTGTATTGAACGTTTATTTGCAGATGACATTTAAATTTCTGTGCAGATTCTACTTGTATTTCTATTTCTATTTAGTCAAATCGTACGTTTTACAATAGAGGTTGCTTTGGTTCGAACTAAATATTATGATGTTTCCGACTGATGCGATCAGCCAGGGTTATAGCGTGGCTGCTACAAGGCACATTAAAGGATGATGTGTACTGGTTTGTAGAAGGAGGGTCGTTTCTGGTTTAATGTATATTATGATTTGTTTGCTCTTTGTTGACAGTGCCGCTGATGATCCTGTAAACGGACGCCAGTATAAAAATGCCACCAAGAACTACTACAATGGATGAACCTGCGGGGAAATCATAATGGAAGGAAAAGTTAAGTCCAAAAAAACCTGCCAGTATGCTGATGATAATTGCAATGATTAAGACCACCGTTTTATTTTTTGAAAGCATGATTGCCGAAACCGCCGGAATGATCAGGTATGAAAAAACAGGGATCACCCCATTGATTTTAACAGCAAAAACAATGGCAAGGCCAATGGATATATAAAAAAGAAAATTCCAGATATTGAATATTCCTATCATGTGGTTTACGCCATTTTCAAATGATTGGGTCAAAGAAGCAAATTTCCTGAAGAAAATTAATTGAACCAGCAGGATAGCGCCAAATACAATTCCTATCGATGTGATCTGCTGCCAGCTAACAGATAAAATATTACCAAAAAGCACTTCCTGTATATCAGAGTCCCCATGAGCGGTTTTAGAAATCAGCAATACCGTAAGCGCTGATGCAAATGCATACAATATTCCAATAATTGCTTCCTGTTTAAGCCGCTTATCCCTGATATTAATAAATGACATGAGCAGCGCGCCGGATAAAGTAAATATTAACGGAATAGAAGTAAGGCCGGTTCCGATAAAAGTTGCAAACGCAACTCCTAAAGAAGAGATCTGCCCAAGAGCCAGGTCAACAAAAACGATTCCCCTGCCCACTACGTGAACGCCTAAATACGACAACAGGATACCAGTAATAACCGCTGCTGCAAATGCTTGCACCATGAACGGCAAATGAAACATTTCAAACATAATAAACAGGTTTAAATGCTGATTTTAGTAAAGGATTTGATTGCACGAATTTTAATACAGGAATAAAAAGTATTTTAAATTCGCGTGAAAAAAAATTATTTAAGCGCGGCTATTAACTGGTCAATGTCGTAATCAAACAGGTCGAAATAATTTTTGATGCTGTTAAACGCTCCCACTGAAGTGGCAAGCGTTAATTCTTTTACCCCGGTTTGCTTTGCAACCACATCTGACGAGGAAGTGGTGAAATAGGGGGATGAAATGATCACCTTTATTTTATCAGCCGCCACTTCTTTTATAACTTTTACTAACTGCGAGGGTGATGGAGGGATGCCAGGCTTAGGCTCCATAAAGTCTATTATCTCCAGTCCAAACCTTCTTTCAAAATATACCCACTCATTGTGATAGGCAATGATTTTGGTTCCTTTGAATGGCGCCATTTTAGCGCCCCAATCTTTCATTTTCAAATCGATCTTTATAAAAAATGCATTCAGGTTTGCTTCATAAAATGCTTTGCCGGATGGATCCACCCTTTCAAGGCCATCGGTTATATTTCTCGCGATAACTTTTCCATTCAGGGGATCCAGCCAGTAATGCGGGTTTCCATAAATATGAATATCGCCTTCACCTCTGTTGACAGAAGAAGGAACCTGTAACAGGCCTACGCCATTCGATGCATCTACATAACCCGTTGACCCTTTTTGAATTTTAGAATTCCTTGAGCTTGAAAGTAACTGTGGCGACCACCCTGTCTCCAGGTCGAGCCCTACCGTCACAAAAAGGTCTGCATTTGAAAGACTGATTATATAACTCGGTTTCGGATCAACAAAATGCGGATTTTGATAACCCGTTGCTATTGATTGCACCGAAACTTTATTACCTCCGATCATTTCTGTAATGCTCTTCATATCCATAGTGGTGGTAACTACTTTTATAGAACCGGCGTTAGCGCTTAAAATGATCAGCAGCGATGTAAAAATTGAAATAATTCTTTCCATGATGTGTGTCTTTTTTAATATAGTTAATTCTTTTTTTAATACTGGTGTGCTCCATGTGCACCAATTACAAAGATCCACCGCAACCAAAACTGGTTGTATCCCGGTTGAATATTAACATCGGTTACTTTACCCTCGAATTCAATTTTTTGAAACTCGGTTGCCAGCCAGCCCGCAGTTAAAGAATACGCCTGTTCGACAATATTTTTGTCGTATGGTCTTTGCGCATAATCATACCTTCCTGTTAAAAACCAGCGTTTTGCAACCTGGTACTCTAAAAATGAGTAAAGCCCCAATGAGTTGGACATTTCATTTGAAGCATACTTTGCATGGCTGTAAAAAAATTCACTTTGCCATGTCAGGGATTTGTAAGTATTTAATTGAACGGGCTTCCATTTATACGTTATATCTGCCGAGCCAATATTTGTAATATGGGAAGAATCATTGGGCCCGGTGATCCCGGTTAAGCCAAGTTCCAGGGTTGCATTATCCGTAAGTGTAAAAAAATTCTTAAGATGTCCCAGGTATAAAAAACGATTGTTCTCGCCACGATAAAAAGAAGGAGATTCCCCGGCTCCCGAGGTTGCCTGGAAAATGAATTCCTGGTAAAAAGCCTTGTTTGGAAGCAGCCAGCTCAGCGAAGCGCCTTCGTCATTCAGGCCCTCTTCCCCGAAATAATTTACATATGCATTGGGCAGATCAATAAAGGGCAGGGCATGCGGATGAGTAGGATTTATTTTGCCTGCTGCCTCCCTGAACTTTCCAACTTTCAACTGCAGTTTTGCAGGAAGTGAAAGCGTTGTGAGATAACCCTCTTCCACGTCCACGCCATATTTATGCGTTGTGGGATCTCTGCCGAATGAAACAAAAAAATCCGCCCGGATGTATGGATCAACCACAGATTGAAATGAAAGTTCTGTTTCATTAAGATAGGCATCAAAATTCTTTTTACCCCGGCTGATATAAGATGTTCGGAAATCGGCAACAGCCCCGATATCAGGATTAGCTGAAATGCCGGAACGTGTTTGCTGGGGAGTTGTTTGGATATTCGTTTGCATTTGTTGCGCTATCTGATTAAGCAGTACAGAATCCGTAGCGGTACTATCAGTTTGCGCAAAAGTTTTATTGCTGAAAATAATTCCTGGCACGAATATCATCCGGATTATTTTTTTAAATATAGATTGTAAGTTCACGGGAAAATTTAGTGTAAAAAAATAAATTGCACCAGATGTCACAATAGCTTTATTAACTAAATATTAACCGGGGGGCCACGAAGCAGGGAATAGATTCCGAACGCGGAAGAGAAAGATATATGCTGAAAAGTATAAGAAGAAAAAAAAGTGAATATTGGAATGGAAAAGATTTGCTGATCACCGGCAAAAACGGATTCGGCTACGAGATTATCGCTATCGCAATTATATCCTGAATTAGCCAGCTGGTAAGGTTTGTCACTGTTTTTTATCGGCCTGTTATCAGTATGTTTTGCAAACACCTCATGCAGGAATCTTTTTGGTGTGATGCTTAATGCAAAAACAATCAGTAATAATCCGGATATAAATCTTGTTATGTAGACGGGCCTTAACAAAAGATGTTATTATTTAATGTAATGTAAACAAAATATTTAGAAACGATGTTGCAAATGTAATCTTTTAACCAATTGATGTTAAAAATAATAGCCCCGAATGAGTTTAAAGCGCGGTTCCCCGGGGAGCTGACGGATATTATTATTTATAAAAATCATGCAATGACAAAAATCCTGTTGACGGTTATTTTATTTCATTGCGGGATGCTTCTTTTTTACTCCATTGTAAAGCGATTGATAGTCTTATGGCATAGCATTCTACTAAGCGTACCGGAACTGGTTAACCGGAAGATTTGCTTTTGAAAAGGAAAGGATATGTTATTACGTAACCATAGCGTTACAAGATAACAATTAGCCGAAAATCACTACTGCCATGGGGATAAGATATTCTGGAGTATCTTTAAATAATGGAAAATAACGCAACAAAAAAATTATTTATTGAGGACAATGACCTGGTCGCTGAAAATGCCGGCGAAGGTATAACCAGGAAGGTGATCGCATATAATGAGAAACTGATGCTGGTAAAATTAATATTTCAAAAAGGAGCCATTGGCCCTATTCATCAACATCACCATACACAGATTTCCTATATAGAAGAAGGGGTTTTTGAGGTAACAATAAATGATGAGAAAAAAGTGTTGAATACCGGGAACTCTTTTTTTGTGCCGCCAGGTGCATTGCATGGTGTATGCTGTTTGGAAGACGGTGTGCTCATAGATGTGTTTTCTCCCATGCGGGAAGATTATATATAACAATGAAAAAATGATAATTAATAATTGATAACCGATAATGCTTTCGGTACAAAAAGAATTCATTTCGTAGCAGGCTACATGATTTAAAAAAATTATCAATTGTCAATTATCAATTATCAATTATTTAGCTTTTCTGTAAAGAATTTTCTACAAAATTTTTAAGGCTGGTGCCAATGATATAATTCCACCCTGCTTCAAAGCTTTCTTTTGCAAAGTCAGGATTGCCTGCAGGAAAACTATCAAGCCCCTGGTGTGTGAGTTTTAACCTGGTGGTATCTCCTTCGGGAAATAATTCAAAAGACACAACCGATTCGCCGGGATAATCTTTGTATCGCCAGGTATAGGCAAGTTTTTCGCCTGGTATTACTTCTGTTATTTTGCAGAGATGCAGGTACTTTTTTTCGTCCTTTTCTCCATAGAACTGGAATTCAAATCCAACCTCGGGTATAAATTTTTCAAGATCAAAATACCATTGTTTCATTTTGTCTTTATCGGTTAGCGCCTGCCATAACTGATCTGCAGGTGCAAGGAAACTGCGTTCCAACACAAAGGGTTCCTGTTTCATATCAAGTTTTTAAATTAGTTACGATTTGTCAATGGTCAACGGTCATCCCGGATATCCCTGTTTTCTTTTCTTCTTTTTTTGCTCTTTTAAAAGAAAGATATCCAGGGCATCCAATTTTTTTGTCCAGAATGTTTTGTATTGCTCTGCCCAGTCAGCAACACCCTTTAGTTTTTCAAAGTCGGGCTGGCAATACCTTTCACGTCCCTGTTGTTTGATGGTGACCAGCCCGCATTCTGTTAAGATCCGGATATGTTTGGATATAGCGGGCCTGCTGATATCAAAATGCTCAGCCACCGTATTGAGGTTCAGCGATTGCCTGGAGATCAGGCCAATGATCTCTCTTCGCACAGGGTCGGCAATTGCCTGGAAAACATCTCTTCTCATGCTGGTAAAATTAATAGGTAACCGTTCGGTTACAAATATACAGGAAACCTTTTGGTTACGCAATTTTTTTTTTAATATTGAATTATGGCATAAAAAGATCATAACCCAGGCTGGTATATGTTTTTGCAATTTCTTTCCAGGATCTTAAACAACCTGCGTTTCCATGCAAATAAAATATTAACCCTTTTGAACTGTCTGCCTTAAATAAAACTCCATTCAATACAATAGTGTCTTCCGTTTTTATATTTAATTCTTCGAAGTTTTGACCAAACCTGAATTTATAATCTTTAGCCAGTTTCTCAGGAAAAAAGATAAATTTTTCCTGGATAAAGTATAATCGCGCACAAACATCTATGTATACAATTAAAAGTATTTTTAAAATTGTCAAAATTGATTGCATTAAAATATGATTCCTTAAAATAATACAGGGCGAGCCGGAATGGGTATTCCACTCGCAACTTTCCACTTCCAAATTTGTAAATATAAGTTACTATTTGTTTGGTGTGCCGTGATTATTGTAACCAGGAGCATAAGCATGCATTCCAAAAGCGGATGTCTGCTTCCGGGCATGCATCCGTCTTTTTCAGCGGTTATTTTTAAAGTTTTTTTTTTGTTAAACTGAATCCCTAACATGACCATCCGCATAATCAGAAAATAACAGGTGAGAATATTCACGCCGGAGTTTTATTTTTGCATCATGAACAGCGAAACCGGAAAATGGATCATGATTGCGGGTGCGTTCCTCCTTGTTGCGGGACTGATCATTTATTTTTTTCATGATAAGCTGCACTGGATAGGCCGGCTGCCTGGTGATATA
>JBDTVX010000318.1:0-6853 GCA_040007015.1 Ferruginibacter sp.
ATGGAGTAATCATTCATTACATATTTGCTTTACAGATCATATATTACCAATTTTGAGAATTTCCAATAATGAATCAGAATTTTCTTGAAGAAAAGAATAAATATGGAATGAAGTATTTTAAAATAATTGAATAGTATAGGCTGAACTGAATAGGCAGGATATTAGTAATATTGATTGATTCAATTTTTGTAGGTTTTTTGATTTTGGATTTAAGAACATCAATTAACTGAACTCTGTCATCAAATGAAAGAAGTCCATGATGATTCATAAAGAAGCAAAATGCGTAATGCTCTTTTTCAATAGTAAAATTTTCACAAAGTGTTGCGCAATGCAGCTAAGTAAATAACTATAAGGCTTATGCGAACAAAACAAACTGCCTGCAAGTAATTGGATATGTTTAAAAGCTTTAATGTGTAGCCGCCTTGTTATGTTTAAATTTCAATCGCAAATCATTTAAATTTTAAAATACATCTGCTTTAAACGTTGTTACCAGATTTAAACGCCTACTTTTACTTAAGCCAAAGGCCACTTCCAATATTTATGTCTGTTACAACCAACCAAATGATAAAAATTGCGATCGCGGATGATCATAAAATATTCCGGGATGGTATAAAAATGGCGCTCTCCGGAAGGGGAAATTTGAAAATGCTATGGGAGGCCGAGGATGGTAAGGATATGATGCATAAAATTGCTATCAAGAAACCGGATGTTTTGTTAATGGATATCAGGATGCCGGAAATTGACGGGATCAGTGGAATTGAGTTGATCCGAAAAGAATATGACGACATTAAAATAATTGTACTCACCATGTACGACGACCACCAGATGATCAGTAAAATGATGGAAATGGGGGCCAATGCGTACCTTACTAAAACAACAGACCCCGACGAGATCTACGAAGCGATACTTACCTGCATGAACGAGGATTTTTATTTTAACGACCTGGTTAATAAAGCAGTGATGGGCAAATTGCTGCAGAGGAAGAATGTACGCCAGCATTATGGTACCAATATAGCCATACATTTCAATGAAAAGGAAATTAAAATTTTGCAACTGCTGGCAGAAGATAAAACCACGGAAGAAATTTCTAAAGTAATTTTCCTAAGCCCGCGCACTATAGAAACCATCCGGCAAAATATGAAGAGCAAGGTGAACGCCAAAACCATCGGCGGACTTTTAATGTATGGCATGCGCAATAAATTGATTGAATGAATTTGCTCACCTTATTTTAGTTCTCTAATATTCGTATAGCCATAGTTACCCTTTAAATTAATTTTGGATCCCTCTCAAAAAGTAACCACGCCATTTTTTACCGCGTAGATCGCTAAACCTACCCTGCTTCTAATATTTAATTTATCAAATAATGAATCCCGGAAGTTATCAATGATCCTTGGCGTAAGATTCATTGTCGTGGCAATTTCCTTATAGGTGAGCTCCGTGCTGGCCAGTTTCAAAAAATTAATTTCGGAATCGCTTAGCATCGCTTTTTCAACAGAGCTGCGGTTGTCGTTATTTTTTTTAAACAAGTTGCCCAGTTTGCCGGTGGTTTGGTGAGAATAATAAAAGCCGTCCCTGGAAACTGATAACAGAGCATTTTTTAATTCATCAGGATGGATATCTTTTTTAAGGAACCCCCTTACGCCCACCTGTAATAATCGGATGAGCGCAATCTCGGAATCGTACATGGTAAGTATTAATATTTTTATTTCCGGATGGGTATCGTACAGCCATTTGGCGGTATCGTAGCCATCCATTTTAGGCATATTAAGGTCAAGCACCACAATGGCGGGAATACATCCATCTTCAATGGCCTTTATCACTTCGGTGCCATCACTTGCCATATTGATCACATTAAATCCCGGAAAGCCATTGATAGTTGAAGCCAGGGCATTTCGTAGTAAAACATGATCATCCGCGAGTATAACAGTGTTAAGCATTTTCATTTTGATTAATGGGTATTGTAATATTTAACCGGGTACCTTCTTTATCGCTGCTAATGGAAAAATCCCCTTCCAGTAACGAGGTTCTTCTACGTATATTTATCAACCCTGATCCTTCATTTTTAACATCTCTTACAAAGCCCTTGCCGTTGTCCTTTATAGTCAGGCAAAGTTGTGTAGCGTTATAATGCAGGCAAATATGGATATTCGAGGCTTCCGCATGCTTCATGATATTGTGCAATGACTCCTGTATAATCCGGAAAACAATTAATTCTTTTTTAGAATCAAAAAAAACAGGATTGCCGTTAATTGCCAGGTCTATTTCATAAATACCTGATTTTCGTAACTGGGCCACTTCAAACTCAACTCCTTTCACAAGCCCGTTGTTCAAGATTATTTCCGAGCTCATGCTGCGGGCTATATCGCTTAGATCATTGATTACTTCGGATATTATTATTGCTGAATCGGTAACCTGCATTATCGGTGTATTCATTTTTGAAGAGGGTACGGTATTTAAATAAAGCTTGACAAGTGCTAATTTTTGCCCTATATTATCATGAATTTCCCTGGATATATTTTGAAAAGTGAACTCCTGCATTTCAAGCTGTGCTTTTAAAAGAGCATTTTCATGGTTGACTTTAAGTTCCGTTATTTCTTTAAAATAAGTATTCTGTTTTTGCTGATAGCGGTAGATTATGGTAACAATAAATGTACAGAATACAATCATTAATAAAATGACACATATTGTAAAAATGATTATACTTTGGACTGATTGATTGAGCATAAATAAGCTTTTATGAAGAATAAGTGCATTACACCATATGCGAAAGAACCAATACCTCCCACTAACAAATATAGTTGGCGTGAAGTATTTTTATGTAAGTAATCTCCAATTGAACTAATTGGTATCGTTGCGCACATACAAAAAAATATGCCGCTGATTATCCAGAAGGATGGCTCTTTTAACAAATTTATTGTCGGCATTTCCTCAAAAAGTTGCAAATAATAAAAGCAGCAAAATAGTACTAAACCAAAATTTGTAAAAGCAAATGCTGAAGATGGCGGCCTTGACAAGCCACTTGAATAGAGACAAGATAAAATTACTAATAGAAACAAAGGGAATAGTATTTTTATGTATTTCGAGATATTCCCATTTGGTAAAACTTTATAAATAAAGAGGCTTAAAAAGGAAAAGTGAAAAAGTAAAAGTGAACTATCGATGAATCTATATAGGAGTTTATTTATAATATTAAAATACCCATATAGAAACCCGAATATTACTGTTGCTCCTGCAATAACTGAATACCAATAAAATTTGTCCATGTATTTAGGGATTTTGTTCTTACCGATCAATTTTAATGAAAATATTGCAGATGCCAGCATGCAACCCCATTGAAAAAAAATTACCATATCGTAAAAACCTAGTTTCATTTCCATATATGCAATACTATCACTAAATCTTTGAAATAGAATAAAGAAAAGCTACCGAATATTCAGTTGTTTTCCTCTTGTATTTTAAAATTATATTATTGAGATTTGCATAATAGTTTCCTTCCGTGCCCTGTTGATCCGTACTCTGTATGATTACTTTGATTTATTGGTACCAGGCGGTCATCGCCTGGTGCCATAAAATCATACCTGGTAATTGTCTTTGCAGAAAGCCATAAGAAAAATACTCCCGGAGAATTTAAAAGTACGAAGATGATGATGTAGTAACTATTTGTCAATCCAATTTTATTTATTAGAACATGAACGAAATTTAATATAACTCCCTCCATTTGGAATTGGTATTTTTAAGTTTATAAACATTTAATAATACCATGCGTATATTTACTATATTTTATAGTATTACCCCTATTCAAATCATACGTAATTATCCTAGTCAATTATTGATTAAAATAACCGAACTTCGCAGATATATCTTAGTGAATTTCCTTTGAAATAACCAAATCTTTTTTATGTCAGTCAGCGCAACAGAACAAAATCCGATAAAAGTATTGATAGCAGACGATCATGTTTTGTATCGCGCAGGCGTAAAAACAGCGTTGAGTACCAAGAAGGACATAAAAATAATTGCTGAGGCGGATAACGGCATGCATTTATTACACATGCTGAAAACGATTCACCCCGACGTAATTTTACTGGATATCCAAATGCCTGTGATGGACGGCATTGGCGCATTGCCCGAAATAAAAAAGAACTGGCCCCAAATAAAAGTAATTATGCTTACCATGATGGATGATCATAGCATGATCACCAAACTGATGGAACTGGGGGCTAACAGTTATTTAAGCAAGACCAGCGATAGTGAAATTATTTACGAAGCTATTAAAACCTGCTACGAACAGGAGTACTATTTTAATTCGCTTACCAATACCGCATTGCTTACCAATTTAAAACAACGTAATAGTGCGATGCCTCAAAAATTCGCTGCCCAGGAAGCGCATTTGAATGATAAAGAAATCCTGATCTTAAAATTAATGTGCGAAGAAAAAAGTACCAAGGAAATTGCTGACCTCGTTGAACTGAGTCCCCGCACCGTGGAAGCCATCCGCGATAAATTAAAAGTAAAAACCGGCGCTAAAAGTACGGCCGGACTGATCATGTACGCAGTAAAAAATAACATATTAGACCACGACCTATAATCATTAGAAATCTATTCTCTAAAACTATGATGAAGATTAGGCTCCCCGATTTATCGGGGGGCTTTTTTAGTTTTCCGGCCATCCATATCATATTGTCTTTACCTTCCTAACTTTATCGCATGAATTATTTTAATTATAACGGAAAATTATATAAGGAAGGCAGCCCGGTCATTGGTGCAGATAGCCGCGGCCTGCGATACGGGGATGGCTTATTTGAAACCATCAAGATGAAAAACGGCCGACTGATCCTTGAAGACGAACATTTTGCACGCTTATGGAAAGGGTTGAAAATATTACAATTCGATATACCCAAACATTTTACTGCAGAAGCACTTCAACAGCAAATAAGGGCATTGGCTAAAAAAAATGATCATGAAACTGCTGCAAAAATAAGGTTAAATATTGTAAGGGGCGATGGGGGCTTATATGATGCAAAAAATCATATTCCAGGCTATATCATTCAAACCTGGCCACTCGCAGCAGACAATGGCGAATGGAACAGCAACGGCCTTATACTGGGGATCTACGAAGCCGCGAAGAAAAGTTGCGATATACTCAGTAATTTAAAACACAATAATTACCTGCCCTATGTGATGGCAGCCTTACACGCAAAGAAAGAAAAATGGAATGACGCCATTGTATTGAATACAAATGGAAGAATATGCGATACCACCATTGCAAATATTTTTATTGTAAAAGACAATGTGGTATATACACCCTCTTTAAGTGAGGGTTGTGTAGCCGGGGTAATGCGCAGGATGGTAATAAAAAATCTTTTAAATACAAATTGGGCATTCGTTGAGCAGGATTTAACCGTAGAGGATCTATTAACAGCAGATGAAGTTTTTTTAACAAACAGCTTATATAATGTCCGGTGGGTGCAACGTATTGGCGACATTACCTTCCGGAATATTATTACAAAAAAAATATTCGCCGCCATCATTCAAACCATTTTCTGAATGTATTGTTATCTGATTTAATCTTCTTTAAAATTTCATCGTTATCCTTCCGGGAGCAGGCTCAATATGCAAAAAGTAAATATCTTTTGGTTTCGTCGTGATCTTCGTTTGCACGACAATGCAGGTTTATACCACGCATTAAAATCCGGCAACCGGGTAGTTCCAATTTTTATTTTTGATAAAAATATATTGGACCAGTTGGAAGATAAAGCAGACAGAAGAGTAGAATTCATACATGCGGCCCTGGAAGAAATGCAGCAAAGATTAGTAGCGATTGGTTCTTCATTGGAAGTGTTTTATGGAACCCCCGTGGAGATATTTAAAACTATCGTTTCAAAGTATACAACCGGACAGGTTTTTACCAATCACGATTATGAGCCTTATGCTTTAGAAAGAGACCAACTCATCAGCAATTTTTTAGCAAGCAGGAATATATTGTTTTCAACATTTAAGGACCAGGTAGCGCTGGAAAAAAATGAAGTATTGAAAGACGATGGTAAGCCCTACACTGTTTTTACTCCTTATAGCCGGAAATGGAAAGGCGTATTAACGGATTATCACGTAAAGGCTTTCCCCACAGAAAAATATTTTGATAATTTTTATAATCAGCCGGCTAATGAAATTCCTTCTTTATTTTCAATGGGTTTTAAGGAAGTGGATAAACCCTTTCCTTCCAAATCATTAAATGAAGAACTGGTAAAAAAATATGCGGATCAAAGAAATTTCCCCGCAATAAAAGGAACCTCCCGGCTGGGTGTCCATTTGCGTTTTGGTACTATCAGCATAAGGGAACTTGTATTGAAAAGCAGTGATCTTTCCCCAACTTACTTAAATGAATTGATATGGAGGGATTTTTATCAAATGATATTGTGGCATTTTCCACAAGTTGGCCACTACAAAGCGTTTAAGCCGGAATATGATGCCATTGAATGGAGAAAAGATGCCGGTGAATTTGATCGCTGGTGCAGTGGCCAGACCGGCTATCCGATTGTTGATGCCGGAATGCGGGAATTAAATGAAACAGGGTTTATGCACAATCGTGTGCGCATGATCGTTGCTTCATTTCTTACAAAACATTTATTGCTCGACTGGCGGTTAGGGGAAGCTTATTTTGCACAAAAACTATTGGATTTTGACCTGGCTGCCAATAACGGGGGATGGCAATGGGCGGCAGGCAGCGGGTGTGATGCCGCCCCGTATTTCAGGATATTCAATCCTTACCTGCAAACAAAAAAGTTTGATCCCCAATTTGAGTATATAAAAAAATGGGTTCCCGAATTCCAGGAATTTACTTATCCCAAACCAATAG
>JBDTVX010000319.1:0-6762 GCA_040007015.1 Ferruginibacter sp.
GATTTCTCAGCCCAAGGTTCCTTAAAATATCACTCTGCACTTTTGGGGTAGCGGTTGCCGTAAGCGCAATCATTGGTGCATCCGGGCTGATCATCTCCATCATCTCTCTTAAACGGCGGTATTCGGGCCTGAAATCGTGTCCCCATTCTGAAATGCAATGTGCTTCATCCACCGCGAAAAAGGAAATATTCAGATCCTTAAAGAATTCGATATTTTCTATTTTTGTAAGGGTTTCAGGAGCTACATACAACATTTTTGTTTTGCCAGTCGAAAGGTCGTCTTTTACAATTTTCTGTTGCCCTTTATTAAGGGTGCTATTTAAAAAGTGCGCCACATCATCCTTACTGCTGTAGCTTCTTACCAGGTCTACCTGGTTTTTCATCAATGCGATTAATGGAGAAACTATAATAGCGCATCCTTCACTAATAATGGCCGGCAATTGGTAACATAAGCTTTTGCCACCGCCGGTGGGCATTATTACCAATGCATCGTTGCCCGCCAATAGATTTTTTATGATTGCTTCCTGTGGTTCTTTGAAACCATCAAAACCGAAGTATTCCTGTAGCTGGGCGGTAAGGTTTAGATTTTTCTCTTTGCTGATTGCTTTTACGGCTTTTTTTTCAACTGTTTTTAACCGTGTTTCTTTTCCGGAAACCTGTTTTGTTTTTGCTTTTACTGTAGCCATATCTGTCTTTTTCCTCAAGCTGGTTTTAAATAATTGATAGGTTGGTAAAACACGATTACTTAAAATAAATCGTTAAGTATTTTACCGCTTTAGAATTTTAAAAGGAGAGCGAAGTTACTTCAATACGCCTGCATATTCAAATTAACGTCCGTTTCACAAGGGTTTAAGATAGTCAATTTTTATTAAAGTATTCTTACTATTGTTATTAATGGATAAAATGAATCAAAGTAATTACAGTAATTTATAATTTCTGATCAATAGGAGCCAATTTATTGTTAACGAGTCTTTATAGTACAATTAAACTGTACGTGGTTCAAAATCCCGGCCACGGCCCAAGGTATTAACGGTAAAATTTGTTCATTTATTTGAAGATACTGATGCAAAATTTAATACTCTTTTGCGTTATGAATGAATTAAAGTAGGTTTGCTCCTTCAAAAATGAGCGATCCAAAAATCATACAGGCAGCATTGCGAACTATTCAAATGGAAGCCGCCTCAATCAGCAAGCTAAAAGACTTTATCAATGCTGATTTTGAAAGAGCGTGTGAAACTATTGCTGGTTCAAAAGGCAGGTTGGTGGTGAGTGGTGTTGGCAAAAGCGCTATTATAGCTCAAAAAATTGTATCTACACTTAATAGTACCGGTACCCCGGCAGTGTTCATGCATGCCGCAGATGCAATTCATGGCGATTTGGGTATGGTGCAACAAGATGATATTATTATCGTTATCAGTAAAAGTGGGGATAGCCCTGAAATAAAAGTATTGGTTCCATTGATTAAGACCTTTGGTAATATTTTGATTGGTATGGTGGGTAATACCGACTCGTTTTTAGCGGGTCAAAGCCAAATGGTATTAAATACTACGGTGGACCAGGAAGCTTGTCCAAATAACCTTGCACCTACTACCAGTACTACGGCACAGATGGTGATGGGAGATGCATTGGCAATGTGCCTTATGGAAATGAAGGGATTTGATAAGGCTGATTTTGCAAAATTCCATCCCGGGGGCGCTTTGGGTAAAAGACTATTTTTACGGGTGGCGCATCTGGCTTCTCAAAATGAAAAGCCGGCTGTAGCACCCGGTGCCAATATCAGGGAAGTAATTGTGGAAATGACCAACAAGCGGCTTGGAGTAACGGCAGTAGTGAACAATGACAATATCATTGAGGGCATTATAACCGACGGAGACCTGCGGCGTATGCTTGAGAGGGAAGAAAGTTTTGAATTGTTAAAAGCAAAAGACATCATGTCGAAAACACCGGTTACAGTGGAAGAAGATGTATTGGCAGTAGATGCGCTGGACATCATGAAAGCAGGGAACATCAGCCATTTGATAGTGGCGGATGCAGGGATATATAAAGGTGTCATTCATATTCATGATATCATAAAAGAAGGAATAATTTAAATATATCCCGGCGAGCCACCCCTAAAGGGTGAGGCACCGGGATCTATTGACCAATATCACAAAACAGACAAACAAAGTATGACCAAGAACAATTACGTAGCAATAATGGCAGGTGGTATTGGCAGCAGGTTTTGGCCAATGAGCCGCATAGATTACCCAAAGCAATTCCTCGACATTTTAAATACCGGAAGAACCCTTATTCAGTCTACTTTTGACAGATTTGCTTTTTTTATTCCCAAAGAACATATTTACATTGTAACAACCGGGCAGTACAGGCATATTGTTGCCGAACAACTTCCCCAACTGCCGCCAGAGAATATTTTATGCGAACCATCCCGAAAAAATACGGCCCCGTGTATCGCCTATATTTCTTACAAGCTGCAGCAAATAAATCCAAATGCCAATTTGATTTGCGCACCGGCCGATCATATAATCCTGGAGCCTGATAATTTTAAAAAGACGTGCCTTGAGGCGCTTCATTTTACTTCAAATATAAAGGCGCTGGTTACATTAGGGATAAAGCCTACACATCCCAATACCGGTTATGGCTATATCCAATATGAGCCCATGGCAGTAAGCGAAAATGTATACAAAGTAAAAACCTTTACAGAAAAACCGGATAAAGAATTGGCGGAAACTTTTATTTCCAGTGGTGATTTTTTGTGGAATGCGGGCATTTTTGTATGGCAGATAAAAAATATCATCAGGGCATTTGAAACTTTTTTACCCGAAATGCATGATGTGTTTGATGCTGAAAAGAATAACTTTAATACACCTGCGGAAAAGGAAGCCATTGAAAGGATCTACCCGTTGTGCGTGAACATTTCCATTGATTACGGGGTGATGGAAAAAGCCGATAATGTCTATATCATTCCTTCTTCTTTCGGCTGGAGCGATCTTGGAACATGGGCCAGCGCTTATGAAAATCTTGAAAAAGACCATCTTGAAAATGCCGTTGCAGGAAGTAATACAATGATGATTGATTCCACTAAGAATATCATTCACGCCGACAATAAAAAATTGATATTGATACAGGGCCTGGATGATTTTATTGTTGTAGACACACCCGATGTGTTGCTTATCTGTAAAAAAGATAAGGAGCAGGCTATTAAAGAATATGTAGCAGAAGTAAAAAGGAACAAAGGTGAAAAATTTATTTAGAACAACCCGGCGTCACTTTCTTCAAAGGACGGTTCTTATACGTTGTCTATTTGATGCCCTTTCCGGTTAAATAGTCTTTTCACTGTAACGGATTAAAAGCATCGACCTATTTTAATTTATATAAAGGAAAGGGTAATAACATCATAATCCTATTTATTTTGAATCCAGCAATACAAAGCAAGCTCCCCAATATTGGCACTACTATTTTTACCCTGATGAGTGTGCTTGCGGCGGAGCGCCAGGCCATTAACCTGGGCCAGGGATTCCCTGATTTTATGATGAGTGAAGAACTGATCGGCCTGGTAAATTCAGCTATGCGAAAAGGGCACAACCAGTATGTTCACACGAATGGCCTTTCTTTATTACGGGAAAGGATAGCCGAAAAGATTGAAGCCCTGTATTCCGCAAGGGTAAATCCTGAAACTGAAATTACCATTACCCCGGGGGGAACTTATGCGATTTATACGGCCCTTACAACCGTGCTGCACCAAGGAGATGAGGTAATTGTTTTTGAGCCGGCTTATGACAGCTATATACCCAATATAGAAATAAATGGCGGGATCCCCGTTTTAATCCCACTCATTTACCCGGGCCATGCATCCGATAGCTATCGGATCGACTGGAACAAGGTAAAACAAAAAATATCCGCCAAAACAAAAATGATCATGCTCAATACCCCGCACAACCCTACCGGCAGTATCCTGGGCAAAGATGATATTGAACAATTGCGGGGCATAGTAAAAGATACCGGCATATTTATATTGAGCGATGAGGTGTATGAACACCTCATATTTGATAATAGACGGCATGAAAGTATGCTCCGTTACCCGGATCTGCTGGAAAGAAGCTTTGTATGTTTTTCCTTTGGTAAAACCTATCATTGTACGGGATGGAAGCTGGGATATTGCGTAACGCCTGCAGCAATGATGAAAGAGTTTAGAAAAGTGCATCAGTTCAATTGTTTTTCCTGCCACAGCCCGGTGCAATTTGCGCTGGCCGATTATATACAGCAAAAAGAACATTACCTGCAACTAGGCGCACAATTACAGCAAAAAAGAGATTACTTTCAGCAACTGATGCAGCAAACAAAATTTAAAGCATTGCCTTCCTATGGAAGTTATTTCCAGCTGTACAGTTATGCAGGTATCACTGAAGAGCCTGAAAAAGATTTCGCCACCAGGCTTACCAAGGAGTATGGAGTGGCCACTATCCCAACTTCTGCGTTTTATATAAATGGTAAGGATGATAAAGTATTGCGTTTTTGCTTTGTTAAGAAAGAAGCTACATTGGAAACCGCGGTAAACAGGCTAATAAAACTTTGAAGAAAAGCCCCGGAAATTATTATGATATAAGGCAAGAGCAACCACGGAAGGGATAAACCGGCTGCAGGTTTTGACTGTGAGCGCCGCTTAGATAAATGTTAAAAGCCTTTCTCTTTTACAGGTGGTTTGAATACCAAATTGTATTATGGCGGCAAATAATAAAAATCATTAATTTTACTGACAGAACTCACCTCTGCAAAGCCCTTTTCAAAATATATTTGATCCCTAAACAGCTTCATCATGAAAATCATTGTCGTTCCGGTTGATTTTTCCCCCACAGCAACCAATGCGGCTGAATTTGCAGGTAACCTGGCCGCCTTTTACGGAGCTGCAATCTGGCTATACCATGCTTACCAGATTCCTATTGCTCTAAGTGAATTTGCGTCCCCGGTTGTGGATATCGCAGAAATGCAAAAAGCGGCAGAGCTTGAAATCGACCTGTTGAAAAAAAATACACAAAGTAAACTAAGCCGTGCGATCAATATCAACACCAAAACAGAAATGAATGTGCTGCAATTGGGACTCACTAATTTTTGTGACGAACTAAAGCCTGATATGGTAGTAATGGGCCTCTCCGGAAAAAATACCCTGGCCCGGTTGATAGTAGGCAGCAATACTATAAAAACGGTATATGATTTAACTTACCCGATACTGGTAGTGCCGCCAAAGGCAGAGTTTATACCGGTTAGAAAAATTGGTTTTGCCTGTGAATACCGGCAGGTAGAAAAAACAACCCCGGTAGCATTACTCAAAAAGATCGTAACTGATTTTCATGCAGAGCTTCATGTGATGAATGTAGATCATCATCACAGGATTACGGATAGCGATAAAGAACACGAAAGATTTTTAATTAATGGCCTGTTGCACGATATCAAGGCAGAGTTTCATTCCATTGAAGCTGCCGAAATAACAGATGGTATTAATTGGTTTATCGACCGGTCAAAGCTCGACTGGTTAGTGGTAATACCTAAAAAACATAAGCTGCTCGAAAATATCTTCAGGCGCAGCCATACGAGGGAACTGGTGTACCATACGCATATACCCGTTTTATGTATCCATGAATAAATGGATCAAACACCAAACTGCTGAAGATGATGGTCAAGGTGCTTGTACATACTTTTACCCCATTGATCGGAATTAAACTTACCAAAAAAAGGATGCGGAAACTTACTTATTCCTCCCGGACCGGCTTTATGAAAAGCTTCGATCAATACTGCAAGGTTCTGTTTCTCCGTATCAAAAATCCGTTGATCCTTTATTATAAAATCAGGAGAAGTAGGCAGGTTTTGTTTCCAGGGCGAGTCATTATATAATTTTGATTTTATTATCCAACCCAACAATCTTCCTAAAAATATACGGGGTAATTTCTTTTTACTCAAGTGGAACCTTAAACGCCTGTGTGGTGTGCGCCAGCATTTGTGCCACATCCATTTTGCCCCATTTCCTTTCTGATTGGGGAGTTAAGTTATTCAGGCGTTGCATTACTTCAGTATATGTGCCGGTATCAAATAAACTTTTCATCTTTATGTATAGGTTACAAATTAAAGGTTAAGATAAAAAATAAAAATGAGGTTAAATACAAAAATGCCTGGAAAGTAAGAAGTTGTTTAAAATTTTCTTTTTGCCACGATCCGGTGGCTATCGGATGCATGAGTTTTTTATAAAAACTGAATAAAGCGACAAAACTGATGGGCAGTCGCGAACCGATAAGTACCTATCACCAAAAATATTTTTATTCCACCAGGTAGCCCAGCTCTTTCATCCTGTTTTTAAATTTTGACACATTATTTGCAGGAACCAATATATAAAATTGTTCTGCTTTTAATATCAACGTTTTCAGCAATGGATCCTGTGCAATCTGCCTTTGGAGCTCTTTGGCTTCAGGGGGTATTTTAAAAACCAGTGTTGTACTATCCTCATGAATTTTAAGAGCGTTCTCCTGCCATGTTTTAAATTGCTGTTCCCAGTAAGACGGCAACTTTGCGGAAATAGTTTTCTTAAACAAACCGATCTTGTTATCAATGTCTTTTTTGCTCCTGCAATCTTTTAAAAAGTGGGCGTGTGTAACCTTATAGCGGTTATTGCCGGCCTTTTCGGCATAGCCGGCGAGCATTACATCGAGTACGCCGATATCACCTTCCGCGAGTATTATTAAACTGTCCTCAGAAAACTGCACCTTATTTTGCTGCT
>JBDTVX010000320.1:0-6759 GCA_040007015.1 Ferruginibacter sp.
TATATTGCCTACCGCTATTCTTACCAGAATAAACCCTGGGAATTATATGTACAGGAAAATTTACCCAATAAAAAGCCCTTACAGCTCACCAATAGGGCAACGAGCGATGAATGGAACGCTTATCCCTGGCGGGATACAAAAATATTTACGTTCCCCGGCGGGGGTGGTTTACCGGTATATGCACGCATTTATGAGCCTTCACCTGGTAAAAAAAATAATGCGGCCGTGGTCTTTGTGCACGGCGCAGGCTATCTTCAAAATGTAACTTATTCGTGGAGCTATTATTATCACGAATTCATGTTCAATAATTTGCTGGCCGATAAAGGTTATACCGTAATGGACATTGATTACCGTGCCAGCGCAGGCTATGGACGCAACTGGCGCACGGCTATTTACCGTTATATGGGCGGAAAAGACCTGGATGATGAAGTAGATGCGGCTAAATATTTAGTGAAGGAATACGGCATCGATCCTGCACGCATTGGTATGTACGGCGGTAGTTACGGAGGCTTTATGACGCTGATGGCATTATTTACGCAACCTGCGGTATTCAGGGCCGGTGCCGCATTGAGGCCGGTAACGGATTGGGGGCATTACAATGATGGATATACATCGGCCATACTGAATCAGCCATTCAATGATTCTATTGCCTACCAGCGTTCGTCGCCCATTAACTTTGCGGCAGGTCTAAAGAATCATTTGCTTATTTGTCATGGTATGGTTGATGTAAACGTGCATTACCAGGATGCCGTTCGGCTTGCACAGCGCCTGATTGAACTCGGGAAGGATAACTGGGAAATGGCCTCCTATCCTGTGGAAGATCACGGCTTTGTGGAACCTTCAAGCTGGACGGATGAGTACAAGAGAATTTTAAAACTGTTTGATGAAAATCTGCTGAAGTAATATATGGTTGTTGATGATAGTCTGAACCACTGATTAAGCTGATTAAGTAATTTCCCTGGTCAGGATTACGAAATTCAAATGAAGTACGAAATGCGATCATGTTAATCAGCAGCGCCAGGTTCAATCAGTGATTCAGATATGCCTTTTGCAAGGGAATGTTTACTTGCCGGGGAGGTTCTTTTAAATAAATGCCGGTTAAAAAATTTAGAATAGACCAGCCATCCCAAAACTCCTCCAATAGTGTTTAAAATAACATCATCGATATCCGAAGTGCGATTTGTGCCCAATTGTCTTAAAACAAACTGGCACAATTCTACCGACAAGGAGCAAAGAAAACAAATGGCGGACAATTTTTTGATGGAATTGATCTTGGGGAATATGTATGGCAGAAATATTCCCAGCGGGATGAATAAAATGATATTACCTATAATAATTTCCAGCTCAACATCCATATTGATATTATTGAGACCGCCAAGTGTGGAAATGAATTGTTTGTATGTATTGATCAAAGGGATAATGTTCAGGTCGGGTAACGGGGGATTATTAATACCAGATATGGATGCCGGAGCAATGGTAGCTGTCAGTACAGTACTTACATAAACAATAAATAATACAAGTAGCAGTTCGTTTTTCAGGTCAATGGCTTTAGTATATCCGTTTTTTCCATTTCTTCTTTGCCAGGTAACTTTCAACAACCGGTAAAGAATCCAGGCTGGCAGGATAAGCCCAAATATCAAAAGGACCGGTTTAAGAACCAGGAATTGAGTCGGCATTGGCATTTGAGAAGTTTATTAATATTTCGGCATTATTTTTAATTGGTCACAATAAAATATTGAAAATTAAGTTAAATATCAAAGCAGATTAGAATTTCTTCAGATTTCGCTTTTATGTTTGCACGCAAGGATCAAGATTATCCCTGGCCAGCATTTTAATCCTTTCCCCTTATCATTTCTTAGTTGTAAATAGTTAAAATTAAATTCATGCGGTTTTCAAAGAATCTCCTCCTGGGATGTATTGTAATCCCGGCAATGACCAGCGTTCAGGCTCAGTATACCGATACTATTGCAGTTCAGCATTCCGGTAATGGTAACGCATCCCCGGTAAATAAATGGAATTTAATAACAACTAAAAATCAGGTTGCGCTCAAATCATTTATTGTTCCCTCTATTTTAGTAATATATGGGGTTTCTTCCCTGGGAAACAACAGCCTGAAAAGTTTTAATGCAGGTATGAAAGAAGAAATCTGGCAGGATCATCCCCACAAAACTACAAACATTGATGATTACCTGCGATATTCCCCTGCGTTGGCTGTATATGGATTAAATGCGCTTGGCATAAAGGGCAAGAATAATTTCCGGGACAGGAGTATGATCTACCTGCTCACAAATGTATTTGTAAGTAGTACTGTTTTGGGTGCAAAGAAGCTTACACATGAGCTCCGCCCCGATGGCAGCAACTATTATTCTTTTCCTTCGGGACATACCGCCCAGGCATTTGCTTCTGCCGAATTTATGCGGCAGGAATATAAAGATGTATCGCCCTGGTATGGGGTTGCGGGTTACCTGGCTGCGGGCGCAACAGGCGCACTGCGCATGTATAATAACAAGCACTGGATGAGTGATGTGCTGGCTGGTGCGGGTGTGGGAATCGCTTCTACAAAACTGGCTTACTGGATCTACCCGGCCATCAAAAGAAAATTATTTAAGGATAAGCCTATGAATACGATGATCATGCCATATTACCAAAGCGGTGGAGCCGGTATTGCCATGGTCTATAATTTTCATTAGGCCATCATTCGTCCCGCTTCTTAAAATAACTTTCCTCCAGAACAGTCCGATTATTTTGAAGATGAGTTGAGCGTATGCTATTTATTTCTTACTTTGTTTTAGATTGCAGGAAATAAATATTCAACACATATGATTACCGGAAAGAATTTAATTGGCTATACTTTATCTGGAAAAGGCAATAACACATTTTCTTCTTCAATACTCCAGAACGATAACCCGTCTGTTTATTCATTTCATGAAGCTTCCCCGGAAGAAATAGATACGGCCGCAATGCTGGCCCACAAAGCTTTTTCTACGTACAGGTTTTGTACGCCAGATCAAAAAAAATCATTCCTGGAAAAAATTGCGGAAGCGATTGCCAACTCCAAAGATGAACTTGTAAAGATGGCCATGCACGAAACCCATCTTCCTAAACCAAGGCTGGAAGGTGAAGTACAACGAACCATTAACCAGGCAAAACTATTTGCATCCATACTGGAAGAAGGGTCGTGGGTAAAAGCAATTATTGACACTGCACAACCAGGCCGCACACCATTACCCAAACCTGATATACGGCAAATGCAAATACCGCTGGGTGCAGTTGCGGTGTTCGGCGCGAGTAATTTCCCCTTTGCTTTTTCTGTTGCCGGCGGCGATACCATTTCTGCCCTGGCTGCCGGTTGCCCCGTAGTTTATAAAGCGCATCCCGGCCACCCGGCTACTTCCGAACTGGTGGGTACCATTATTATTGATATAGCCAAAGAGTGCGGCATGCCGGAAGGCGTATTTTCTTTATTACAAAGTAAAAGCAACGAATGCAGCATTCAGCTTGTAACGCATCCGTTGATAAAAGCGGTTGGGTTTACGGGCTCTTTCACAGGAGGCGAAGCCTTGTTTGATGCCGCTGCAAAAAGAACTGAACCTATTCCCGTATATGCCGAAATGGGAAGCGTAAACCCTGTTTTTATCCTGCCGGAAATAATGGAGCAGCAGGCAACCGCCCTTGCAGAAAAATTAGCCGGCTCAAATTTACTGAGTGCGGGCCAGTTCTGCACCAACCCGGGGGTCATTATTTCACTGCGATCCCCTGGTACGGATAATTTTCTTGATCATTTTTCAACCTGTGTAAAAAATGCCGGTGCAGATAGTATGTTAAATGAAAACATCTGTAACAATTATAATAGCGGTATAAAAAAACTATTGAATTCCGGGGACATTACACTTCAATCATCCGGCAAAGAAACAAGTGCAATGATCTCTGCCATCCCTTATATGTTTCAAACTTCTGCAAAAATATTTCTATCAAATAAAGAGCTGGCGCACGAGGTATTTGGCCCTTCTTCTATTCATGTTGTCGCGGATAATGAAGAAGAACTATATGCGGTTGCCAGGCAATTAACCGGGCAATTAACAGCAAGTATCTGGGGTACCGATAATGATCTTTCAGCATTTTCGGCGCTTGCAAATGAGCTTGAATTAAAAGCAGGAAGAATCATTTTCAATAACGTTCCTACCGGGGTGGAAGTGACCCATGCAATGGTGCATGGAGGCCCGTATCCTGCCACCAGCAACAGTCAAACAACATCGGTGGGCAGCAATGCCATCTATCGTTTTACGCGTGCCGTTAGTTATCAAAACAGTCCGCAGCTATTGTTACCCGACGCGTTAAAGAATGAAAACCCTTTGCATATCCTGCGGCAGGTTAATGGCGTGTTTGATAATAATGCGATTGTGTAACAAGGTAAATGAGAAGGGCCGGGATTACCTGCAATCCTTCCGGAGTGTAAACATCAGGTACACAAACAGGTGAATTCACTAAAACCAAATCAAACGATATGAACATTAAATCAGACAATTCTTCAACAGTACTTGTAGCAGGTGCTACAGGATTTTTGGGCAGTGAAATTTGCCACCAATTAATAGGAAAAAATAAAAATGTAAAGGGTTTGGTGCGTGCCACATCAGATGTAAATAAAGTAGCTCAATTGAAAGAATTAGGTGTTGAAATTGTAGAAGGTGATCTGAAAGATAAATCTTCATTAGAAAATGCCCTGCATGGAGTTTCAGCCATTATTTCCACCGTTACTACAACGTTTTCAAGACAGGAAGGCGATTCCATCCAAACAGTGGATGACGAAGGACAAATTAATTTGATTGATGCCGCCGTGGCGGCAAACATCAGTCAATTTGTTTATGTTTCATTTTGCGTCATGCCAGTCGAATTTCCTTTGCAAACTGCTAAACGCAAAGTAGAAAAGCATCTTGCTGACAGTGGTTTGAATTATACTATTTTGCAACCAACCTTTTTTATGGAATCATGGCTCAGTCCTGTGCTGGGTTTCGATTATCCCAATGCCAAAGCAACCATTTATGGCGAAGGAAAAAACAGGATTTCCTGGATAGCAATAAAAGATGTTGCTTCATTTGCTGTAACATCACTTGGTAATCCTGCAACTAAAAATAAAAATATTGAGCTTGGTGGACCGGCCGCGTTATGTCCACTTGAAGTTGTGAATATTTTTGAGGCAAGCCATGGAAAAAAGTTTGAGCTACAATTTGTACCTGAAGATGCATTAAAAGTACAAAAGGATACTGCCCAGGACCCATTAAGTGAATCCTTTGCTGCACTGGCGTTATCCTTCGCCCGTGGAAGTGAAATTGACATGAAAGACGCTATGGATGTTTTTCCAATGCAACTGACCTCAGTAAATGATTATGCAAAAATGTGAGATTTTTCCAATGCCCGTTGACAAAGAATAATTCCGGGTAGCGCATAACTTTATAACAAAACTTAGCTGTATGAATATTTTGAAATTTAGCTGGATCTGCCTATTGTTACCGGGCAGTGGCTGTAATAATGCAACTAACAAAACGGCTACAGTTGACAGTAGCAAAACCTCTGTAAAGGGAACGTATGCATATGACGCCGATTTCTTAAAAAAGCATACCGGCAAACTCCTTGAATTAAGCAATGAAGATGGAACCGGTAAAGTATTGATTTCCGCAGATTACCAGGGACGTGTGATGACCAGTACCGCAACAGGCGACACCGGTATCAGTTTTGGCTGGTTAAATTATGATCTGATATCCGCCACGGCAAAGAAAAAACAATTCAATCCCGTTGGTGGCGAAGAAAGGTTTTGGATGGGACCGGAAGGCGGCCAGTATTCAATTTATTTTAAGGGCGGGGATTCGTTTAATATATCACATTGGCAGGTGCCATCATTTATTGATACGGAAGTATATGATGTTGCGCAGTCGGGCAAATCGTCCGCTACTTTTTCAAAAAAAACAAGCATCTCCAATTTCAGCGGAGCTAAATTTGATATCTCAATTGAAAGAAAGATCAGTTTACTTTCAATTGACCAACTGGCTGGCAAACTGCAAATCAGTATACCCGGCAATATTCATTTTGTAGCTTTTGAAACTGATAATAAAGTAACCAATACAGGAAGCAATGACTGGACAAAAGATAAAGGGCTCTTATCCATTTGGCTGCTTGGTATGTTCACACCCTCTTCCGAAACAACGGTGATCATACCTTTTCATCCAATACCCAATGCCCGTTCTTATATTACGGATAATTATTTTGGTGAAATCCCCCGTGAGCGCTTGCAGGTTAAAGATAGTGTACTGTATTTTACCTGCGATGGAAAGCTTAGAAGCAAGATCGGTTTATCTCCATTGATCGCCAAACCCATTGCCGCGAGCTATGATTTCCAAAAGAATGTACTGACTGTCATTATTCCGCAGGTTGAAAAAAATGCCGACTATGTAAACAGCAAATGGGAAATGCAAAAGCAACCTTACAAAGGCGATGTAATTAATTCTTACAACGATGGACCCCTGGCTGATGGCACACAAATGGGCCCGTTTTACGAAGTGGAATCATCCTCGCCTGCATTAGCATTAAAGAAAGGCGAAACAGGTGAATATAAAGAAACAACGGGTCACTTCCAGGGTAGCTATGACGAATTAAAACAGCTTGCAAAACAATTGCTGGGTGTTGATCTTGATACCATAAAAAAATAATCAGGCATGCATTTATACAAAACAACCAGGGGAAATATCCTTGCAAGGGAGTCAAAAT
>JBDTVX010000321.1:0-6759 GCA_040007015.1 Ferruginibacter sp.
CATTTCAAAAACAACCGTTAAATATTTTCTTCCTCCCTACGAATGGTACAATGACAGTATCGCTTACCGTACAAAGGAGATGGGAAAGCACCTCATCAATTACTCACCCGGCACCTTAAGCGTCGCTGATTACACTTATCCCGGTTTAAAAAATTACCATGCCACCGATGAAATATACCGATCGGTAACCGGTAAAGAAAAAGAAGACGGGCATGGGCTGAACGGGTATTTACTTTTATTGCATATTGGTAAGGATCCAAAAGAAAGGATAAATTTTATTTCCGGTTAAATGAGCTGATAAATGTGCCGAAGCAAAAAGGATATCATTTTAAAAAGGAGAATGAGCTGCTGCAATAAAGTTAATATGATGAGAGATGGTATTCATTTTTTCCTGAAAACAACAAGAAATTGAAGGCTCGGGCCTGAATATTCTTCATTGAATTGATCAGGCCTAATAAATATGGCAGGAATGCTGCAATAAAATCTTCTCCATCTTTTCGAAGTAATTCCCTTAAATGCAAATAAAAATTGACATTATCACAATAATCGTACTTTAGCTATATCCAATCTAACCCAATTCATGAGTGATATTATACAACTAACCATTTCCTTAAAATCTTCCAGCCCCCTGATAAGGAGAACCGTTCATCTAAATAAGGAGACTTCTTTTTTTGATTTGCATCATATTATTCAAATTGTGATGGGCTGGAGAAATTATCATTTGTTTGAGTTTAACCTTGATGGATACAGGATTGGTATGATAGAAGAAAATGAGTATGGAAACCTGGGCCACGCGCTTTTAGACGCCACTAAAATCCTGCTCATGGATATTCTCTCTTTAGAAAAAGATCACTTCCACTACAATTACGACTTTGGTGATTGCTGGCTACACGAAATTACACTTGATCAGGCGGCAGAAAAGGAAGAGAAGGGCGTTTATCCAAAGTGTATAAACGGCCAAATGAACTGTCCACCGGAGGATTGTGGCGGAATAGCCGGATTCAATGGGATGGTAAAAATTTTGCAGGATAAAAAACATCCCGAGTATAAAGAAACGAAAAATTGGGTGGGTAAAAACTATGATCCTGAAAGCTTTGATCTTGCAAGGGTCAATAAGCAATTAAAGCAATTGCAAAAGTATATTACCAGGTGGAACTCCCGGGATTAAGGAATAAAGCAATTTGAAAATGGCTCAATTGCTCAATGGAGGTTGCATTCCTTTTCAAATTTTCGAATTAAGCGTTAAATGAAAAGGGTAAAGTATGTAAATTAATATTTATTGTCAGGTTCCATTGCCCGCTCTTTCCATTTCATCCCCTGCGCCACTGCCTGTGCGTTTGGTTTGTTTAAGGGGTTTTCCAAAACGCCATGTAAAAGCAAGATTGATAACCCTGCTATCGCGGTGTATAATAAAATATTCGTCGGCCGATTGAAATTGGGTAAGGCCTTCCATTGTTTGCGTAAAAAAAATATCCCGGATACTTATTTTTAGTGTGCCTTTCTTTTTTAATACTGGTCTTACGATACCTGCAGATAACTGTCCCGTGGGATAAAGCAATTCCTGCAGATCGTTCCTTGCACGGGTAGTATAAAAACCGGAGAGCTCAACCGTATATATTTTATTAATGCGGAACTGGTTGTTGATGTTCAGGTTCAATTGATTAATAGACGATGCATAATTATTACCCATATATCCTTTTAATTCTTTATGATTGTAAATGGCCTGGGTGATGAATGACCACCATTTAAACGGGGATAACTGCGCGGTAACAGATAGTCCCAAATTTTTTGCTTTACCTACATTACCTTCCGAATAGATCAATATACCGCTGCTATCAGTCAGAAATAACTGCGAAAAATAATTCTTTATGATGCTGTAAGAAACAGCGGTGGTAAGAACGGATTTATACTGGTGGCTAACCTCCATGTTCCAGCTATATTGTGGCAGAATAAAAGGATTGCCGGTTTCGTAGGTGTATTTGTTGATGATGAATACGAAAGGATTCAGGCTTTGGAAAGCCGGCCTGTCAATACGCCGTCCCGCGGTAAATGTAAAACCATTGGAAGAATCAAGCTGGTAACTGATATAGCCCGATGGGAACAGGCCCTGGTAATTTCGGGCGAATCCAGAATCCTTATGGAGGCTGTTGGTTAGCTGGTTTGCCTCGTAGCTGGTGTACTCGTACCGCAGACCCGCCTGCAAAGTAATGCGTTCCTGCCTGGTTTCGAAATTGCTATATAAAGCATGAATATTTTCCTTATATAAAAAATGATTGCTTTTCCCAGGGTCAGTATTCCATTGGATGCCATCAAAAACCTCGTAGGCAGCTAAATTGTCTGTGCTGATATGTGCTGATTTCCATCCCGATTCCAGTTTGCCTGCTTTTCCAAAAAGGAGGGTATGATCTGCTTTAGCGGAAAGGATATGAAGGGAGGAAGGGATATCACCCCTGGAAGATTCGGAGTAGCCACCGGCAGATAATAATTTATTATTAAAAAACTGTTCGCTCCGGATGGAATAATTTAACCAATCCACATCTACAGAAAGCTCCTGCGCCTTGTTGATTACGTGTTTTCCATTTAGATTAATGGCACCATTTCTAAAACTATTGGCACTGGTGCTATACGTACCAATCGCCGAATCAACAATACCCATTGCATTTTTCCAGGTAGCGCTTGCATTGGCATCGCCTTTCCGGGAAACGGTAATTCCTGTAAACGAAATGCCAATAGTCGTTTTGGCCGAAGCATAATAATCAACACCGGTTTTAATGGTATTATTAAAACTATGGCCACCAAAAAGAGTAGGCTGGTCAAGCACTGCCACCAATTCACCTGTGGCATTATAATATTTTCTCAGGGCATACAGATCTGTAAAATTTTTATTCCGGTTCATGCTGTAGGTTAGGAAAGTATTGAATTTTCCATTCCGGTAATTTGATACGATACTGTTATTATTTTTTGAATAACGGCCCTGGCCCGCGGAGATGGTTAGTGTTCCGTTGAACCCCTTTTGTTTATTCTTTTTTGTTTTGATATTGATGATGCCCGCATTTCCGCTTGCATCATATTTGGCAGATGGGTTGGCCATCAGTTCTATCTGCTCTACCTGTGATGAACTCATGCTGCCCAGAAGATTGGTTAATTCCGTACCGGATAAATAAGTTGGCTTATCATCGATCATTACCAAAACACCGGTCTTTGCCTGCAGGCTAATGGTACCATTTTTATCTATCATTACACCCGGTGATTTTTCTAATACCTCCAGTACCGTGGTACCTGCATTGGTAACCGCCGCGTCCACATTTATCAATACTTTGCCTTGTATATGCTGTATAAAGGGCCTGGTGCCAACAACGGTTACGCCCTGCATATTTGCTATATCAGGCAACAATATGATCGTTTGTTTTTTATCAGTATTTGCGGCCAGGGGAAATGTATAAACGGGTGTTGTTTGCGGTTGATAGCCGGCACCGCTGATGGAAAAATAATGCTCCCCCGCCGCGATATTGGTAAAAACAGCGATGCCTTTAGCATCCGTAAGTACGGCTTTTATCAAGGCATTATTTCCCGCGCTGGCGAGTTCTATGCTTACCCCCTCCACGAACTGTTGTTTTTCATTTACCACGGTGATACAAAAACTGGTGGTCGTATCATTCATCAAAGGCTGGCTGCTGCTTGTTTCACCCATTACCAGTAATACCACAAAAAAAAGGATTTTGCCCATCTGTTTTTTTAAAGAACCCAATATAGCATAATGCATTTTTTAATACAGGGAATATTTGTTCAGCGGTTGATTTTAAAGGATGAATTTTTCGGAACTTAAATGTAACCCCGGGTTAAATTATCAGGAAGGAAAATCGCAAGACCTGTTTTATGCTTATAATTCGCCAAAACTATATTTTTATAGTACATTTGGCGGGATATAAAAAGCCTATAATTCGCCAAAACCATATTTTTTGTTGTACATTTGGCGAGATATAGTAAGCCTGTACTCCCCAGGAAGCTGTTTAGAATGATATTTGTTAACCAGCTTTTGTTTTCATGGCGTCCACGCTGGCGTCCGCAGAATTGCGGGATCAGCGATTGTAAAAATGGCATCAATGACGTTACAAAAAAGCATTTCAAACTAATTTAAGCAGATTCCAAAACTATATCCTGGAAACATTTGGGCAGCAAAAACAACTACATGGAAAAAATAACAGGAAGAGATGTTGAGCAGGGATTATTGACAAAGATATTGCAATCAGCAGCACCTGAGCTTGTGGCGGTTTATGGACGCCGCAGGGTTGGTAAAACATTTTTAATACGCAATGCTTTTGAGAAGCAACTGGTATTTGAATTTTCAGGTATCCACAACGCTTTGCTTGAACAGCAACTGGAAAATTTTAGTATCGCTTTGTCCGGGTCGGCTGGTTTACCCCTGGCAAAGCCCACCAGTTGGATACAGGCTTTCCAGATGTTAACGGATTACTTAACCCCTATCATCAAAAGACAGCGCAAAGTAATATTCTTTGATGAATTTCCCTGGATCAGTACACCACGTTCAGGTTTTATACCCGCATTTGAGAATTTCTGGAATATGTGGGGGTCCCGGCAACAAAACCTGGTGATTGTCATTTGTGGATCGGCTGCTGCCTGGATGATACAAAAGATAATTAACAACAGGGGAGGTTTACATAACAGGGTAACCAGGAAAATAAGGCTCCTGCCCTTTACCATCGGTGAAACGGAAGCTTTTTTGAAGGAAAGGAAAATAAACCTTGATAAATACCAGGTACTTCAGCTTTATATGGTGATGGGTGGAATTCCACAGTACCTGAAAGAAATTGAAACCGGGGAAAGCGCTATACAGGCAATTGACAGAACCTGTTTCACAAAAGATGGACTGTTGTACGAAGAATTTAAGAACCTGTTTCATTCTTTGTTTGATGATGCCGGTGATCATATGGCGGTAGTCAGGGCGCTTGCAAAAAAAGGTATTGGCCTCACCCGCAACGGGATCATTGAAGCATGTAAGCTGACCTCCGGCGGCGGAACAACGCAATTGCTGGAAGAGCTTACCGAATCGGGGTTTATTTCACCCTACATTCCTTTCGACAAAGCAGCCAAAGACAGCATCTATAAATTGACGGATGAATATTCCCATTTCTATGTGAAATTTATAGAGAACAGCAGGTTTACAGGGGCTGGCGCCTGGGCGAAATTTACCATGGGAACGTCATGGAAAAGCTGGAGCGGAATAGCCTTTGAAAGTATTTGCATGAAACATGTATTGCAACTTAAAAGAGCATTGGGAATTGAAGGTGTTCATACGGAAGTATCGGTGTGGAGGAGCAGGCCTCAAAATGATGCGCAGGGGGCGCAGATCGATTTACTGATCGACCGGCAGGACCAATGTATCAATATCTGTGAAATGAAATTTGCTATCAACGAATACGAGATCTCGAAAGGTTACGCCAATGAATTAGAAAATAAAATGAAAGTATTTCGTAGTAATACCCAAACCCGTAAAACCTTATTCCTGACAATGATAACAACACAGGGAGTAAAAAATTTAAATAGCTATCCCGGCCTTGTTCAAAACGAGATAAAAATGGATGCCTTGTTTAAGTAAGATCCGGCCGCGGCCTGATCTATAACCGGTCGGCACCGAAGGGTCAGACCGGTTATAGGGTAATAGCCATTTGGAAAGACCAGACCGCGGCCTGATCCTACGCCGGAATAACAGATCCCGGAATTAAGGCTTTGCCTCCCTGGTGGCTTTAAACTCCGACCCTGCTTTCCATTCCGGCCATTGATGGCTAAAAGCCAGCCTGCGCCCTACTTTGAATAATAACTGAAGATCATCGATGGCCCCATCAAGCTTCCATGTGGCGGCATTGTATTCATCGCTGGGACGATGATAATTAAGCTTTGTATAATCATCCACCTGTTTTTTTCCAAATCCTTTTTCTTTGCCAATCACATCAATGCCTGCCGAAATATAGAGCGCTGGTACTCCTGCTTTTGCGAAATTAAAATGGTCGCTGCGGTAATAAAAGCCTGCTTCCGGATGTGTGTCAAAAGAGATATAACGGTTAACCTTATCCGCTTCTTCCTTTAATATATCTTCCAGTGATGATTGCCCCTGCCCAATTACAATTACATCCTTTGTTTTACCATACCAGTTAAGGCCATCCATATTAATATTAGCAACTGTTTTGTTAATGGGGTAAATGGGATTTTGTGCATAATACGCCGATCCCCAAAGGCCCTGCTCCTCTGCTGTTACCGATAAAAACAGGATGGTGCGTTCCGGGATACTGTCCGCTTTTTTAAAGGCACGGGCCAGTTCCAGTAAACCTGCCGTGGCGCTGGCATTGTCTAAGGCGCCATTATAAATACTATCGCCTTTTTCATTGGGTGCGCCGATACCAAGGTGATCCCAGTGTGCGGTATAAATAATGGTTTCATCGGGATATTTGTTACCGGTTATTTTACCAATTACATTGTACGATTTATTGTATTCCGTTTTCACGTGAATGCCGGTGCTCAGTTTAATATTCAGCGGCACGGCTTTAAAACCGGGCTTATCCGCTTTGGCAAATAAAGTACTGTCCATACCCGCAGCGGCCAATATTTTTTTGGCGGCCTCACTGCTTACCCAACCAATGATATCCGAATATTTTTTGTTTTTACCGCGGTCGTCCAGGTGCAGCCTGGAGGTATTCCAGTTGTTTTGCACCACTTTAAACGGATAGGAGGCCGCGGCCGTAT
>JBDTVX010000322.1:0-6743 GCA_040007015.1 Ferruginibacter sp.
AAATATTATTTGTCAGCTTTTGCCTGGAAATTATTTGCGCAAGCCAATATGCAATGTGGCCCAATCTTACTATCATTAACATTATGTAAAACCCCATCGGGGTTGAATCTGAATAACCATGGGTGAAACCCGTGGCTGACTGATTGCTCCCAGGTACTATTCCCCTACCACAACTGCCTTTCCTTCAAATAATTTATCCCGGTAAAAATCGCATTCTTTGCCTGTTCCAACTTGTCAAACGATTTTTGCCCAAAAATCTCCCCGATTTTACATTTAAATTTATTGGTTTTTTTGTCCCGGTAAATAAGTAAATGATGCAGTTCGAAGTTTAAATAATGATTTCCGTTCGCACTTATATTCCAAATTCTCTTTACCCACTGAATTCTTTTTCTTGCATTGCTCCTTAATTCATTTTCAAGCCGCTTTGGATTCTCGTAGTCATTGGTCATTTTTTCGGCACAAACACAACCTACTTTAAATTCATGGGGCACATTTTCATGAGTGAGAACGTGTACATACCTGATTCTTTCGTTATTGCACATCATACAGGTTTCATAGGCTGTTTCATCTTCTGATTGCCCACCTTCTCTAACATCATAAACAGCCTTTAAAGCCCAACCTTTATGAGGGATACCTTCTATGTTCCAAAAGTTTGGCATGATCAATCAACGAATGATATTTTTATTTTTTATTCCAATTCAATTTCATGTTCGAATGTTCCTTTAGGGACAAAATACCGGTAGAAGAAACGATAGTGTTCGGGTTTTTCTGTTCGTTAGCTAACGGACGGCATCAGCTTTAGGATTAGTATAAATAAATCGAAGGGGCATGCTATCCGGGTAAAAGCAATTTCAAATTCAACCGGAGAACAATTTTCAAAAAGGGGATGGATTATGTGTTTTATGAATTACATACCATTCCTAAGGAACGGATTTAACTGTAATTATTTTTTTCTATCCATATATCGTCCCCAATGGCACGAGCGCAGGACATTTCACCTAAATTATCATTGTTGTATTTATTAGCCGCCAATACAAAGTCTCATAAAAAAGAAGATGAATTTGCTTAACTAAAAAATGACATTGCCCTACGGGAATTAACATTGACACTATTTTTTATTACTATCGATATTTTGTCCCTGACAGGACTATTAGCTTCCCTATCCATTCCATATTTCGTTCATTTCTGTGAGGATAATTGGCTTCCCGTCTGTTACCAGTATGGTATGCTCATGCTGCGCCACATAGCCTCCTTTATCCCCAATTAATGTCCAGCCATCCTTTTGGGTATTGGCAATTGTTGAAAGGGTTGAAATAAATGTTTCCACAGCAATTACGGAATTTTTTTTAAATCTTGTCAAATTAAATTTATCACGATAATTGGCAATTTCGTGTGGTTCTTCATGAAGGCTTCTTCCTACGCCATGCCCTGTCAGGTTCTTTATAACCTTGTAACCCGATTTTTTTGCTTCTGTTTCTATCAATTGCCCGATGTCTGAAACACGAACGCCCCCTTTTATATTGCTGATCGCTTTTTGTAAAATATACTTTGAAGTGTCCACTAAATGTTGATGATTGTTAATATCTTTTCCAAGAACAAATGAACCTCCATTATCAGACCAAAACCCATCAAGCTCTGCAGAAACATCGATGTTGATCAAGTCACCTTCCCTAAGAAATTTTTTCTCTGAAGGCACTCCATGAGCCACTTCGTTGTTGATACTGATACAGGTCCAGCCCGGAAAACCGTATGTTGAACGTGGCGCCGATCTTGCTCCCAGGTCATTTAAAATCCCGCCTCCGAAATCGTCTAATTGTTTAGCCGTCATCCCTGGTTTGGAATAGTTTCTCATTTCTTTTAGTGTGATCGCAACTGCCTCACTTATTTTTTTCATTCCCGATAATTCGGGTTCTATTGTTATTGACATGATTTTCGATTTGTAAGATATTACTTTAAATTGCTACAAAATCAGGATTTTATCACATAAATTTAGCCGATTATATCGTCCAGACAAATAGTCGCTTTTTAGCAACCGGAATGTAACATTTGATATTTAATTTTTCTTATTAGCTTCTCGCGGAAATATCTATTTATCAAACAACTGGAACCTGTCAATTATTAATTTTTTGCCGGTAGTTCTGGCAAAAGAGAAAAATCCAGGTATGCAAGATTGGAACCCTTGTTATATTTTAATGTAACAAGGTTGAGCCCGGCAACAGGAAAGCTAATTTCTCCAACGGTAGCCTGTGTCCACTGATGCATACTTCCGGTATTTTCAGGGAGTATGAGGTCAACGGCTTTTTTATTATTAAGCCATAAGGACGATTTGTTATCCTGGTTTGCGTAAACCGTTATGATTTTATACCTGCCGGGCACTTTTATGTCAACCGTGTAATTTGTCCATTCGCCATCTTCCTGCCAGCCAATGTATAACTGGTTTACCCTGGGATCCACTTTGTTTGGATGATTGAAATCTGCAAAGTCCTTTGTAAAAGAAATATCCACCCCTTCGTTTTCTCTAAAATGCACAAGATATGGCGGTACACCGGGCCGCTGGTGGCTCGGTAAGCGGTTTAATTCTCCGCTTCCCTTATTGATCGAATCTGCATCGTGGTAGGCAACGGCTTCCCCACCCAGATCGTAATAGGCAAGCTCCACCCTGCCGGGTATTACCTGTGCACCTTTTGTATATTCCTCATCTTTAAATGGCTTGCCTTTATAATCTTTAGGCAATTGGGCAAAGTTTGCTGAAAAGGCTAAGGACAGTATCATCATTATTGCGGCGATACCCAGGAAATTTTTACTCAAGATTTTCATGATGACGAATTAATTTAAAACTGAAAATAAATGATTCTCCATAATTAAATCGCAAGGCTAATTTTCATTACATTTTTATTCAATTCATTATCATGCATACAATTGCTAATTCAGCTTAACATTTTTACGATCCCCGCCTTTGCAATTCTTTGCCACAAGTCAGGCATCTACAATTTCCGGTACACTATCATCAATTTTTATAGCTGATAAATAATTGCCTCATAGGGCCTCAACCGGAGGTAATTGTTTTCCGCATTGTTTAGTGGAGCATCCCGGTAGTTGGATAAAAGCAGTTTTGCTTTTGTAATCCCAGGTCCAATATTTACCTGTGCATTGCCGGTTGAAAAATTTAAAACGATCAACATCTTTTTTCCTTCAGCTTCCCGCGTATAGGCATATACGTTAGCATTGTCTTTATCCACCAGCTCATACTTTCCATATACCAAAACCAGGTTATTTTTCCGCAATTTTACTAACTTTCTGAAATAGTTCAGGCAACTGTTCGGATCATTTTCCTGCATTGCCTTGTTGATGATCTTATAATTCGGATTTACTTTTATCCAGGGTGTGCCGCTTGTAAAACCCGCATTGGCTGTAGCATCCCATTGAAAGGGCGTACGGCCATTGTCCCGGCATTCAAATTTTATGCGTTCCATAAATTGCTGCAGGTTTCCACCAATATCTTTTTGATGCTGGTATTCATTCAGCGTTGACATATCCCTGTAATCTTCTATATTATTAAATCCTGCATTGGTCATCCCCAGCTCATCGCCGTTATAATAATACGGTGTGCCCCGCATCGTCATAATAAATGTTGCAAGCATCTTCGAAGAAAGTTCCCTAAATGCCGGACTATCGTTTCCAAACCTGCTTACCAATCTTGCCTGGTCGTGGTTGGCAAGGAAGATGGATAACCAGCCGTTACTGGCAAAGGCACTATCCCACCGGCTAAATACTTCCTTAAAATGCAAAAGCGTGTATCCTTTCATTGTCGCAATATCCACTCCCTCAAAAGCATATGCCATATTTAGTTCTTTGCGTGCGGCATCCACCAGGTTGTGTGCATCTTCAAATGAATTTCCGGCACCTTCTGCCACGCTCATTACATTGTATTTATTGAATACTTCCTGGTTCATTTCTTCCAGGTATTCATGTAAATGCGGGCCCATCGCATAATACGGCATAAAGTTTTTTTCGTAGCCATCCGGGAAAGCAGGAAAACTGGTATCTTTTGATGCAAACTGAAATGCATCCAACCTAAAGCCATCGATACCTTTATCCGCCCAGAATTTCATAATATCATACACTTCCCTGCGTAACTGTGGATTTTCCCAGTTTAGGTCGGGCTGCTTCCGGGAAAAATAATGCAGGTAATACGCATTGGTCAGCGAATCATATTTCCATGCGTCATGATTAATATCAAATAAGCTATACCTGGGTGCAGGCTTTCCTCTTTCTGCATCCCACCAATGGTAATAATTACGGTATTTATTTGTCCTGGAGCTTCGGCTTTGTTTAAACCATTCGTGTTCGTCGCTGCTGTGATTTACTACCAGGTCCATTACCAGTTTTATTCCGCGGTCATGCATGCCTTTCAGAAGCACATCAAAGTCGGCCATTGTGCCAAAATCTTTCATGATGTTACGATAATCGCTTACGTCGTAGCCGTTATCATCATTTGGAGAACTGTAAATCGGGTTGAGCCAAACCACATCAATGCCCAGGCTTTTTATGTAATCCAGTTTGGAAATAATTCCTTTTAAATCGCCAACACCATCCCCCTCACTGTCTTTAAAGCTGCGGGGATAAATTTGATATACAACTGCTTCTTTCCACCATTTTTTTTCATTGCCGCTATGAGAAAGATCTGCCTGTCCAAAAATTTTTTTGGAACAAAGCGATAGAAAAATAAATACAAATATCAAAAGCAGGCATTGCTTCATAAAGTAATTTTTTATAATTGAGATGATAAAAAATGCTGCACATATTTTGCCGCCACCCGGTACTAAACTTTTGATGAGCAGTTTTAGTTTTAATCAGGCGGCAAATCTCCAGGAGTTGCCAGGGGATGGCCAATTTCCCAATGAAGTCCAAAAGGATCGGCCAACCGTCCCAATCTCCAGCCATGCTCCTCGCCTACCGGAAAAACTTCTGAGGCCCCGGCTTCCAATGCTTTTGCAAACATTGTATCCGGATCCGGCACCGTTAAAATCAGCCTGATTGAACCGCCACCAAGGGTCTCCTGGCTAAAAATACCATCACCGGAAAACTCTTCGCTCAGCCAAAATTCTGCGCCGCCAACAGAAAGTTTGAGCACCGGGCCTCCATCCGGATTGTCCAGCCGATAAGTTTCAATTGCTCCAAATGCAGATTTATAAAAGCCGGCTGCATGCTCGCTATTCCGGACCGACAGCCAGGGCGCGATGGATGAGGTAAAAGTAGATTCTTTACTAAAATTTTTAATTTCGTTGCTGTCCATTAAAATCAGAATTTAGAAGGATAATAAAAATGATGTTTGTGACCGGATACTGGTTCAAAGCATGCACCAGGGATTTTCAGACATGTTTTATATCAAGCTTTCCCGGTTCATGTTTGTATTTAAAAACAAACGGAAAAACAATTGCCAGCACGAGTGCATATCCTGCAAAAGTAAACCATATGCTATGCCAATCCCTTGAAATTATATTATGCGTAACAACATCAAAATTAGTAAAATGATCAACAACCAGTCCGCTGCAATACCCCCCTACCATTGCTCCAACACCATTTGTCATAAACATAAATAAACCCTGCGCGCTTGCCCTTATACTGGCAGGCGCTTCCTTTTCTACAAATAATGAACCTGAGATATTGAAGAAATCGAAAGCCATTCCATAAATTATCATGGAAAGTATCAATAAATATAAGCCGCTTCCCGGGTCGCCTAGTCCAAATAAACCAAACCGGAATACCCAGGCAATCATGCTCAGGAGCATCACATTCTTAATACCAAATTTTCTTAAAAAGAAAGGTATGGCAAGTATAAAAAGCGATTCTGATATCTGTGAAACAGAAAGCGTGAAAAGTTTATGATTTACAACAAAGGAATCAGGAAAGGCTGGCTTAAAACTTTCCAGAAATGAACTGCCGAAAGCGTTGGTAATCTGTAATGCGCCTCCCAAAAACATGGCAAACATAAAGAAAATAAACATCTTTCTCTGTTTGAATAATACAAAAGCATCCAGTCCTAAGGAAGATATAAATGACTTGATCTTATCGGATTTTACCGGCGGGCATGCCGGCATTGTAAATGCATAAATCCCCAAAAATAATGCAGATGCGGCGCTAAAAATTAACTGTGTTTTGGAAGCGTCCCAGTTACAAATATCAACGATCCACATTGCCGCAATAAAACCAATGGTGCCCCAAACTCTTATTGGGGGAAAATCTTTTACGATATCAAAACCTTTTTGTTCCAGGATAATATAAGACACCGTATTATTCAATGCAATAGTGGGCATATAAAACATGGAATTCAGAAGCATCACCCAAAAAAACAGGTTGGGATCGGTAATGGCGGCGGCCCATACCAGCATGCACGCGCCGATAATATGACAAAGACCTAAAACTCTTTCCGCATTTATCCATTTATCAGCTATTATACCCATTAACGCAGGCATAAATAATGAGGCAATACCCATCGTGGTAAACACGGCGCCTATCTGGGCGCCTGTAAAATGCAATGTGCCGCCTAAATAGTTCCCGATTGAAATTAGCCATGAACCCCAGATAAAAAACTGTAAAAAATTCATTACAATTAGCCGGTACCTGATACTGATCATTTTTTCTTTTTATTTGTTTAAAATTAAAATAAGGTAAAACTTTCATATCACTTCCTTTTAACCAGCGGCAAAGGAATAAAAATAGTACAAAAACAAAATAGCGTT
>JBDTVX010000323.1:0-6721 GCA_040007015.1 Ferruginibacter sp.
CAAAAGTATATGTTGGAGCCATGTGGGTGGGGAAAACCGGGGCCGATCCCGTTAATGACCATCCATGGGATTTTGGTTCCGTGTCTGCAGATCCGACCAATCCCACATTTTACGCTTGTATGTGGACCTTATGTTGATCGGGATTTTCTGTTCCCGTTGATTGTGACCGCATTTGAATAAAAACACGTCTTGCATAATGCAAGGCGTGTTTTGGCGTTGCGGATCTATTATAGGCCTGACCCCAGGCCAGACCGATTGTTTTTTTCAACGGAATTTGTTGCCATCATACATTCAGGGAATTTGTTAACTTCGGAACTGGAATATAAGGGTGGCAATAACAAGCATCTGCTAAATTAAAATTTATGGCTACTACAGCGTTCTTTAGAATATTTACCTTGTCATTACTATTGAACCACATATGCCTGCAAATGACTGCACAGCATTCCGACTCTTTGAGGATCGCCGCTATACCGCATCAATTATTTTGGGAAAACCACGTAAAAAAATTCTCCATTCAAAATAATGTTTTAACCATGGAAGCCGGTGAAAAAACAGATATGTTCAGGGATCCAAATGTTGCCTATAATACAGACAATGCTCCAAAACTTCTATTCCGGGCAGATGAGAACTTTGTTTTATCAGCTTCAATTGAACACGCATTCACAAACAAATGGGATGGAGGTGCAATTGTAATCAAAAGCGACAGTTTAAACTGGATTAAATTTTGCTTTGAAAAAGATTATACAGGAGCCAGGCGGGTTGTAAGCGTTGTAACTAAAAATATATCGGACGATTGTAATTCAGTTGAAATCAATTCAAATAAAGTCTATTACAAAGTTGCTAAAGCGGATAATGTAATTACTTTATACTATTCCACGAACGGACTAAAGTGGTTCCTGGTAAGGCATTTTCAATTTGATTTAAAATCGTCATTTACAGTAGGCTTTTTAGCCCAGTCCCCCACCGGGAAAAAATGCTCCGTAAAATTTTCGAATATAAAATACTTAATCAAAAAAATTAAAGACCCATACATTGGTGATTAAACTTTATTATTTTTAACGGAAATCTACCCTAAGAAAGATGACCAGTATTTTTGCGGTTCTCAATAAAAAAAATAAGGTACCGGGCAACGCGAAACCGCTGCGTGAAAGCCTATTTGGCGACACACTCTGATACCTGTAATCAATTTTTGAACGATATAATTAAATTATTTTTATTTTATGGAAAAGGTGAAAGCAATATTCAAAAATGCGTGGCCATATCAAAATGACAGAATGAATTTGCCTGTTGCAAGTGTGGAAACAGCGATTCCTTTTTACGAATCAATAATGGGATTCCAGGTATTGTCGCGGAAAGATTCGCCCTATAAATTTGTATCGCTATCAAGAGATGACATACAAATTGGTTTATCCGAAAATGGCGGGGATCCGTCGCAGGACGGATGCTTCTTTGAAGTAGACAATATCGAAACCGCTCTCGCCGAATTAAATTCAAATGGTCTGAAAAAGGAGATCGCGGAATTAAAACTTCAGAAGCATGGAGAAACTTTGTGGAAAGTTTTTTTTATAATTGCCCCGGACGGGCTTTGCTATTGCATTGGCGAACGACAAAATTGAAATAACAAAATAGCAAATGAACAACAATGACAATAAATTAATTTTGCCAGATGATACGGGTATTATTTTTTGCCTTACTGATCATTTTAATAACCCCGGCCTGCAATAATTCTCAAAGCGCCCCACTGGTGGCTGACAACAAAACAAGCACACAAAACAGAAAAATAATGGACGCAAAAATTAACGGGTATGCTTTTATTAATGGTATTAAACTCTATTACGAGATACATGGATCTGAAGGAATGCCGTTGGTATTAATCCATGGCGGCGGTTCTACTATTGAAACTACATTTGGGAATATACTTCCATCACTGGCCGGGCATTACAAGGTTATTGCTGTTGAACTGCAGGCTCATGGCCGCACCAGCGACAGGGAGAGTGATTTGTCGTTTGAACAGGATGCGGACGATGTAACCGGTTTGCTTAAATATCTAAAAATAGATAAAGCCAATTTCTTCGGTTTTAGTAACGGGGGCAATACATCCATGCAAATTGCAATCAGGCATCCCGGGGTTGTGAACAAGCTGGTTATTGCTTCATCCTTTTATAAAAGAGATGGGCTGATACCCGGATTTTTTGAAGGCATGAAACAGGCATCACTGGAAAATATGCCGGCGCCATTAAAGATTGCTTACTTGCAGGTTGCTCCTGATAGAAATCACCTGCAGGTGATGCACAACAAAGACAAGGAAAGAATGTTACATTTTAAAGACTGGAGCAACGAAGAGATGCTTTCTATTAAAATGCCCGTGCTGCTGATCGCAGGCGATCATGATGTCGTAACACCGGAACATGCCGTTGAGATGCTTCGAATATTGCCACAGGCCCGGCTTGTTATACTTCCGGGCGGGCATGGTGGCTATATAGGTGAAATAACCACAGCAAATAAAGACAGCAAAATACCAGGACTAACCATTGCATTAATTAATGAATTTCTTGATGAACCACCTGTAAAATCAAATTGACATAACCGGTATTTGTAAAATCAACTTTATTGCGCTAACCTCCCTGGCATCGGATGGGCGCTTACTTTCAGGCTTTTAGTTGAAGGGAATTTCATAACTTTAGTTTCATCACCGGCCTGGCAGTGGAGGAACAAAGTGCCACACTGCTACGGACACCAAACATTGTAACACATTATACAAAACCCTGCGTGATGATAAAAAATCGTGAAACACCCATCGAAATCAATGGATCGGAATTCAAAAAAATTGGTTATCAGTTAATCGATTCGATCGCTAATTTTATTGACTCCATCCGGGAAAAGCAGGTTACAAAAGGGGAGTCCCCTGAACAATTGCAAAAAATTATCGGAACTTCCTCCCTCCCTGAAAATGGTGTACCCGCCGGAGAAATACTTTCTAAAACCGCCGACTTATTACTCAACCATTCGCTGCTAAATGGCCATCCAAAATTTTTAGGCTATATCACTTCTTCCGCAGCTCCGATTGGCGCATTGGCAGATTTGTTAGCCGCGGCGGTTAATCCAAATGTCGGTGCACAAATATTAAGCCCGGTAGCAACGGAAATTGAAAAACAAACCGTGAAATGGCTCGCAGAATTTATTGGTGTTTCACCCACCTATGGAGGCATATTGGTCAGCGGAGGCAATATGGCAAATTTCACAGGTTTTTTAGCCGGAAGAACTGCTAAAGCGCCTAAAAAAATAAAAGAAGATGGTATTTCAAATACGGAGGCAAAACTGGTTATCTATTGCTCAAAAACCACCCATACCTGGATCGAAAAGGCCGCCGTTTTATTTGGTCTTGGCTCCGGGTCAATTCGCTGGATACCCACCGGCGCCGCTAATAAAATGGATAATGAAATTTTGGAACAGCGCATAAAAGAAGACCTGGGAAATGGCTGCAAGCCAATTATGATCATTGGCACCGCAGGTGATGTAAGCACAGGAGTTGTTGATGATCTAAAAGGGATTGCTGCTATTTGTAAAACCTATGACCTCTGGTTTCATATAGATGGTGCATATGGCGCCCCTGCGGCCGTCATTCCGAAATTAAAAAAACTATTTGAGGGTATTGAAGAAGCAGATTCCATTGCCCTTGATCCTCATAAATGGTTGTACAGTCCGCTTGAAGCCGGCTGTACGTTGGTAAAAAACCCCCATCACTTACTGGAGACTTTCAGTTCCCATCCGGTATATTATAACTTTAGTAATGACGAGGCCCTTACTCATAATTATTACGAATACGGTCTTCAGAATTCACGTGGTTTCAGGGCATTAAAAGTGTGGGTCGCATTGCAACAGGTAGGGCGAACTGGTTATATTAAAATGATTGGTGAAGATATTCAACTGGCAATGTTATTATTTGACCAGGCTAAAAAACATCCTGAACTGGAAGCCATCACACAAAACTTAAGCATTACCACACTGCGCTACATTCCTTTGGAGCATACCGGTGACAGTGAAAAAAAGGAAGCCTATCTAAATACTTTAAACGAAGCATTGCTGAATGAATTACAAAAGGGGGGCGAAGTATTTTTATCAAACGCGGTTGTAAAGGAAAAGTATTGTTTAAGGGGTTGTATTGTAAACTTCAGGACGTCGCGAAAAGACATAAACGAAATCATCAAAGTAATCGTTCGCGAAGGAAAAAAGATGCATCAAAAGCTGCGGGAAAAAGAGAATGTTTTGAAATGAAAAAATGATTAACTGAATGCAGTATGGCCGCCCGGGACTTTTAAATAAACCTCATCAAATTTAAATAATCAATGTTAACTCAACTCAACAGATTGAAACAATTTTACCGGGCATTTGTATTCGCAATTTTCCTGTTTCCTTTCAACTGTACTTTTGGGCAGACACGAAAATTGAAACTTGAAATCTCACATTTAAAAGGAGATTTTTATATTTTTACAACACACAATTTTTATAAAGGAAATTCAATTCCTGCCAATGGAATGTACCTGGTTACAGATAGTGGCGTTGTAATGTTTGATACACCATGGGACACTACTCAATTTCAACCATTACTTGATAGCATAAAATTTAAGCACCACAAGGAAGTTGTAATTTGTATTGCGACCCATTCACACAAAGACAAAACCGCCGGACTTGAATTTTTAAAAGAAAGAGGAGTGCAAACATTTACAACAAAGCAGACAGACGAAATCTCGAAACGAAAAGGCGAAAAAAGAGCCGAATTTCTAATGGAAAAAGATACTTTTTTTTCAGTTGGACAATACAAATTTCAAACGTATTACGCCGGGCCGGGACATACGGCCGACAATATCGTAATTTGGTTCAACACTGATAAAATTCTTTATGGTGGTTGTTTGGTAAAAAGTGTTGAAGCAACAGACCTTGGTAATCTTGAAGAGGCAAACGTAAATGAATGGGTTGCAACGATTAAAAATATACAGGCCAAATTTAAAAATCCAACGTTTATTATAACCGGCCATCAATCATGGATGAGTAAAAACTCTCTAAACCATACATTGAAACTTATTAAAGCTTACAAAGCAAAAAATAACACATAATTGTATTGGCTCCATGCAGGTAACTATCATAAATATTAGGTTGTGTAAATCGCAGTCACTTCAAGCCTGTTATTGTCCGGGTCAAGCGTTTCAAACTCATAATATCCGTCACCTGTTTTTCTTGGGCCGCTTAGTATTTTAAAACCATGTGCTTCAAGTTCTTTAGCTTTTTTATCAACTTCCATTTTCGTGTCTGCGCCAAACGCTAAATGAATTATTCCTTTATGTTGTGCAAATACCCGGTCATTCGTATTGCCAGGGATATTCGGCTTCCTCATAATTTCCAATCTTGCTCCCCCGGCGAAAGTTATAAAGTAACTTTCAAACCGCTTATTTTCATTTGTATACTTATTGTTAGGCATCCCACCGAAATATTTTACATAAAAATCTTTCAGTTCTTCTAATTGATCGGTCCAGATTGCAACGTGTTCTAAAGTCATTGTAGTTCAATTTTGAGAAGTTTCGAAATAGCAACTATAAATCCGCAACTTAGCCAGGTAAGGGAAATCGATGCTATGACCTCATTGATTTGCTGCTGCCTGATTGCTAGTTAAAGTTAGATGATTTGATTTGTTGTTGCTGAAGTTATTCCGTCCGGCCAGCACCCCCGTTGAATAGTATTCTGCAGGTGAAACACGCGTTCTGTATTCCCGTATTTTGCTAAAGGTTGTATGCTGGCTTTATTCTTGAGCTTTTGCTAAAATGATTGATTCGATTTTGTCTGAAATCCCAAAATTGGTCTGTTTGATTTTTGCAATAATTGGTTTAACAGATGGAATAATGCCCGAAAGTTTTGCATCTACAATTACACCAAATGTTCCTGTTATTGTTAAACCAAGTTGGTTAGCAAACTTTCTTGCCTTTAAATCATCGATTATTAGCAAACAATCATCAAGTTCCACTGCTAACGCAATGGCACTAGCCTCACCTCTATCAACTGAAACCTCGATTATTGATTGATATTTTTTGTTAGATGGAGTTTTAATTTCAATCTAAAATGGTAATGGGAGTCCAAACTCACTTGCTACTTCCTGTGTTGTAATTATTACACCAAAAAGTTTTCGTAAAAGTTCAAGTTCACCAATTTTTTCTAATAAAATGAGACAACTTGTGTCAGAGATTATAGCTTTGTGCATTTAACACATCTTTTTCTATATCCGAGGCGGGATAGTTAAAAATAGAAACCCCATATTTGCTAAGAAGTTCAATAAAAGTCCTTTTAGAATAGCCTGCCAGGTCAGCAGCTTGACCGAGAGATAATGTTGCATTTTCATATAATCTAGCTGCAAGTAAAGATTTTGCATCCTGCTCGTTTATATTAACTGTTTCTGGGAATTCTAATATCAGCGTTTTCATAATATCAAATCTACAAAATTATCATGGAATTTCAATTTTAGGGTCCGCGTTAAGTGGATTATAACTAACGTTTTTGTAAAATTTTGAAAATCAATAATTTATATTGATCGATTTTTTCAAAATTTTTCCCAAAAGTTAGCTGTGGGAGTATCCTTTTTTGGAAGGATGGAGGATTGCATACAACATATTGCATTGGGGAAGGCAGGGGAATCAATGTTCGTCTGCCCGGAACCGAAGCTAAATTGAAAATA
>JBDTVX010000324.1:0-6671 GCA_040007015.1 Ferruginibacter sp.
TACCTGTTTGCATGGTCCACCAAAGGATATGGCGTGTATGATATCAATTTTCAACCAGGTTCTTTTTTGAGTCAGGAGGCGCAGCAGATGCAGGATGTTAAAGTAACGTCGTGGGCGCTCGGCAGCGAAGATATTTTATGGTATGGTACTGATGGAAACGGGATCATAAAAATTTATCCTAAAACAAAATCCTTTGGCACCATTACCACCTCGGATAATGGAATGCCCTACAATAAATCAGTAAGGGCATTTTGTGAAGCCAATGGAAATTTGTGGATCGGCACCAAAGGTGGCGGGATCATCAGCATTCAAAATTTTTGGTCCGATACCGCGGCCGCATACAACAAAAAATATTTTTTAGCGCCTGTGGAACTGGATAATAACGCTATATACGCTTTAAAAAAGGGCGCTGACGAATTGATCTATATTGGTACGGATGCAAAAGGAATCGGGGTATACGACCTGAAAAACAAGAAATTCAATAAATGGCAGGATATCAGGGGATATAACGCCTATCCTGAATTTGGATCTGTTTATGCCATCAGCCAGGATCCCGATTATTCACTTTGGTTAGGCACCAGTGGTTATGGCTTAATACACCTGAAGATCAACCGCGACAGATCGGGTAAACTTTCGCTGGCTTTTCTTGAGCGGTTTACTTTTAATAATAATAATACTGGTCCGGCAAACGATATTATCTATGCCCTTGCGGCGGGTGATAAAAATCATTTATGGATCGGTTGCCGTTATGGCGGCCTTAGCCTGTTGGATAAAACCACGCTGGTATTCAAAACGTACAAGGCGCTTACTTACGAAGGAAGCCTTTCCAACAATGACGTTTTATCTCTTTTTAAAGACAGCCACGACAGGATCTGGATCGGAACCAGTTATGGCCTCAACTGGATAAGCAATTCGGATGCGTCGAAGGAAACACCATTGTTTCAAAAACTCACCACTGCAAACGGATTACCCAACAACACCATTCACGCCATTGAAGAAGACAGCACGGGGCATATTTGGGTAAGTACCAATAAAGGGCTTGCTAAAGTGAACCAGGCGGATCTGAAAGTTTCATATTACCAGCAGTTGGACGGATTACAAAGCAATGAGTTTTGTGATGGCGCAGTATGGAAGGATCAGCCGGGAAATATATTTTTTGGAGGTACCTATGGGTTCAACCATTTTCTTCCGCAAAACATACGCAAGTCTGGCTGGCAGCCAAACCTGCTGCTATCCGGGATTTCGATCGGGGGTAAAAATGTAAACGAAAACGGGTTTAGTGTATTGGATCCAATTAGTAACGACCCGGTAAATTTTTCAATTGGCAGGAAGGATAACTTTTTTGAGCTGGATATAAAAGCTGTTAGTTTTTTAAACGCGGAAAAATGCGAGTATGCGTACTATTTGGTAGGTTATGACAAGACATGGCATTTTGCCGGGATCAACGGAAAAATAGCATACAGCAATATTTTACCAGGCAATTATACATTAATAATAAAATGGAGCAATGGCGAAGGCATCTGGACCTCCGAAATCCCTTTATTAAACCTGGAAGTGAAACAATATTTCTGGCTTACGTACTATGCATTGCTGGTTTACGCTTGTATTATTTCTATACTGGTATATCTATTTTATGGTTACCGGAAAAATAAGCAGGAGATAAAGCACCAGCTGGCTGTGGAGCACGTGCTGCGTGAAAAGGAAGAAGAGATACACCAGAGCAGGCTTGGATTTTTTACCAATATCGCTCATGAACTGCAAACTCCTTTAACACTGATAATGGGTTCAGCGGAACGGTTTTTGGATAAAACGATATCAGCCAGGGAACAAAAAGATAAACCGTATTTTTTATCACTGATCCATCAGCAGGCATCACGGCTTACCTACCTGGTACACCAGTTAATGGAATTCAGAAAAGTGGAAGCAGGATTTTTCAAGAACCAGTTTAGCTATTTGAATATTTCGGAGCTATTGCAAAACCTGGCCGAGCCTTTTGTTCCGTTAAGCGAGCAAAATAAAATGGAATATGAGCTGAATATTTCCCCCGATATGATTGGCTGGATCGATAAGGATAAACTGGAAAAGATCATTTTCAACCTTTTATCAAATGCATTCAAGCATTCCGGGAAAAATGAGCAGATCGTTTTTTCGGCCTGTGAAAATAAAAGCGCAAGAGAGCTGGAAATAACGATCGTTAATTCCGGTACCAGGTTGCCGCAAGGGGAACTGGACCGGTTATTCGATAAATTTTATGTGGTTAGTCCGAATACCGCAGACAGTGAAAAATTTGGAACTGGTATTGGCCTTGCGTTTACAAGGCAACTGGTTAGTTTGCTAAATGGCAGGATCAATGCGAGCAGCGGGAATGACCGGATCAGCTTTAAAGTATTCCTACCGCTAACTACGGACCAACCTGAAGGGATAAACGCAAAAAATACGCAAACCATCAGCGATAAACCCTCTTATTTATACCAGACGATCACTTCTTATGCTGAACCCGCTTACCTGGTATCAGCGGTTGAAAATAATAAGCAGGCCATCATAGAAAACCTGGAGGGAAATAAACGCAAAAATATTCTCATCGTGGAAGATGATCCCGATATCCGCTTTTTATTAAAAAATATTTTGAAAAACGATTACATCGTATATGAAGCGGAAGATGGCCAAAAGGCATTGGAACTGATCGATAAGATGGTACCGGATATTATTATTTGCGATGTGCTGATGCCAGCGATGAATGGACTTGAACTCTGTAATAAAATTAAAAATACCCCGGCAACCTGCCAGGTGCCTTTTATTATCCTATCTGCCCGCAGCAGCGAAGATCACCATATGGAAGGGTACGAAGTAGGTGCGGATGCATATATAGCCAAGCCTTTTCATACGGCACACCTGAAATTGCGTGTCCGGAAATTACTGGAATACCGGCAAAAATTACTGGACCTTTTTAAAAATGACGGGGTTGCTGAAATGCTGGTAGAATCCGACCTGGCAGCATGCGATAAGGAGTTCCTGACAAAACTGGTACACGTGATTGATGAACACCTCAACGAAACGGAACTCAGTGCAGTTTTTCTTGAAAAAACATTCAGCATGAGTAAAATGCAATTGTATCGTAAATTAAAAACCATGACCGGTATGACACCCGGTGAATTTATTAAAAATATCCGCCTTAAGCAGGTTGCAAATCTGCTGGCGTCCACCAGTTTAAACGTTACGGAGATTTTTTATCGTACAGGATTTAATAACCAATCCTATTTTTTCAGGGAATTCAGAAAGCGATATAATTGTGCACCGAATGAATACAGGGAAGAACAAATTGGCCACCTGTCACCGCCAGGCGGTGGGGGAAATTTGAAAATTTGATCCCGAACCGGATGCAAATTGTTCATTTCAAACTGTTTTAATTTTTATCGTTTTCTCATAGGTGTTGCCCCCATGGCATGTTATTTTTCATAGGGCGATGCCGCGGGCAATGATATTTTTTTCATAGGCCGTTGCCCCATGCTATGATATTTTTTTCATAGGGCGTTGCCCCATGCTATAATATTTTGCCCTTTCAGGGCTTTACGTGATTACCTCCCCGCCCTGAATGAGCCAGCCCTGAAAGGGCAAAATATCATAGCCCAGTGCGAAGCGCTGGGTATTTGTAGCCACACCAACAATGTGAATGAAAAGAATACCATATTATAATTATTTAATACGGATATAAACACGGATAGGCCAGGGGAAAGTAACTGATAAACAAGTTTGATTTTTCAATTGTACGACTATCTAAAATATAAGGCTATTCCCATTTTGTACTGTACTGTTTCGTGAAAAAATTAGCACATTAGCACATTTGATTTTTAGCACATTTGATTTTTCCAGCATAAAATCCTTCCTTATTTACTCAAATTGTAATCATAGTACAGTAAAATGTAAGCATAGTGTATAAGCGAGCACGGCATTAAATATAGCTTTGGTTATCAAATGCTGCCTATGCTCCCCCGTAAAAGCCGGTTATCATTTTATTTATTTTTCCTGCTTATTTTATTAAATTATTCATTCGCGGTCTGTCAGCAACTTTCGCTTAAAGTTGCTGGCGATAAACAATCAGGCTTTCGTGTTGATATATACGATGGCGATCAACTGGTGGTTACCAACACAGGGGAATTGTCACTGCAATTATTTAATCTTGATTTGAGTACCGTTGCAGACGTTGCCCAATGGAAAGGTCAAAAATGGGCCGGCAATGATAAGCGCATCACTTTGACCAGGGATTCTTACTTAAAAGATTTTGATGCCAACCTGTCTCTAAATGTAACCTATGAGGTGGTGAATGATAATATTATAAAAAAAACGATCGAGTTATTTCAGCCATCTATGGCGGGCATGTATTATATATTGCAACAAACATCAAGGCCCGCAGAAAAGCCGCTTAGATATGTAACATTTGAATATGATAGTTTCCCCGGTGGCTTTGTACATGAAATGTTTCCTTCGGCAGGGTTTATTACCCCAGGCAATAATGTGGTCGGTTTTTTAACAGATGCGGGTTATAAAAATCAGTATACAAGAAATACCCGCCGACGGTTTAGCGGGCGTGGAGGTGGTTTTGTGGGCATGCGTAAATTGGCCGATCCAAATCTATTTTCCGTTGCAGACTTAGCAGACAGAGCCCAAAATAACCATTACATCAAACAAACATTCGGTGAAATGTACAACCTGGATGCAGGTACAGCAACCGTTTTAAAATTAACCGGCGACTATCAAAAAGAAGGAAATGCTGAAGTGGAAAATAAGAAAGGACTTATTTCAATAACCGGGCATCCGGGCGGCAGGGCAGGGATAGAATTTATTGCGCCATTGAAGGATCAGAAGGTATATACTATTTCTTTTTTATGTAAAGGAAATACCCCGCTCGCATTAAAACTTTTCAGGATCAAAAACGGGCAAAAGACCATTGAGCTGGAAGATGGGATCAAGTACATTGATAATTTTCCGGCGGTAGAAAATGAATGGACGCAATTTAAAGGAAGCATATTAGTGCCTTATATTGAAAATGACAGTGTATCCATGTTTATCGGTACGCAATCAGGAAAAGAGTGTAAGCTACAAGTAAAGGATCTTCAGTTTATAGAACATCAGCCTCAGCATGAACCGTACAACCTGCTGCCGCTTGGTGAAAAAACAGAGAAAACAACCTATGTTTTTATTGAGCCATGGAAGTCGCACCAGCAATTTATGATCTCCTCACAGTCACGGTTAGCCGAAGCAAAAGGTTTTAAAGGATCGCTGATAGAAAAAATGCTTTATGCCAATTTCAATATGCTTACCTGGATCACGGATACAAATGATTTTACGCCGTTCAATGTGCCCAATATGAATTATGCCCCGGATATGTACAACAGGGATTCCTATTTTTCTACCGTAGCATCTTATAATAAAGAATTGAACCTTGCCATCTGGGAGCAATGGGGCAAAACACAAACAGCTAAAGGTGGCATTGGCACTATTATCACTCCTTTGATGGGATCGGTAGAGGCAAAGGACAATGAAGCCACGATTGAATGGCTGATCTGGGCAATGATAAACAGGCGCCGGTTCGGAGTTATCCTTCCGCCGGAAAAAATTAAAAAAGCAGTTGATTATGTATTGAATGAATTTGATCCTGGCAGAACCGGGAAATGCAAATCGCATTTTTCTTTGAGCCAGGTGGATATTGTGGATTTTATTCCTAAAACAGACCGGTTGGGTGTTAACCAGGGCATGCTGGCCATCGCCTTAAGAACCATAAAAGAACTCGGCTTTGATATTTCCGAAGCCTATATTCAAAAAGCTGAAAAAGAATACCGGAATTTTTATGATCCCCAAAGAAGGCATTTACTGTTCGACCGGAATTTTCCTGATATTATTACGCTAACCGACCTGGAACCGGAATTCTTTTCTTTATGGTTATTTAACAGGCCCATGCTAACGGATGAGATGGTAAAAAATCACCTGGATCAAATACCCGTTCTGAATAAAGTGCCCAACTCGCCACACCCTCAGTATGGTACCACGGCACCCATCTGTGTCAGGCTAACAAAGGATGCAAAAGGATTTGCCTATCTCAGTAGTGATTATCAGCCCTTTGAAAAATTTGGGGAAGAGAATTATAGCGATGGAAAAAATGATGGGTTTTATTACAATGGGGGCAGTTGGTTCAGGGCCGAATATTGTGCATATGTGGTTGGGCTAAAACACGGTTGGAAGAAAGCCGCAATGCTAATGGAAAACAGGGTATGGGCAGAGATATACCTTAATCCGAAATGGCCATTCAGTAAAGAATTTACGCCTACCAAATGGACCACCACGGATAACTGGTGGCCCTCCACCAAAGGATTATGCTGGAATGTTTTTATACTGATGGCAAATGAAGTGGCGGGTTTGCGTACCCCGGAAATGGATCCTGATTATAAAAAAATAAAATCAAAATCGGTTCACCTGTGAGGGTTTTCACGGCATCGGAAAAATGATCAATTAAATTTCGTAACCATTAAAATTATCAAAAATAAATATGAAAAAATAAAATCCAAACAAGGTTATTCAACAAAAGCATTTTTATATAAAGAAGTTATAAAAGTTATGAATAAATAAACTGCTCAAAATCATTCCTCAATTCTTACCAGGATTCAGGCATTTAATTT
>JBDTVX010000325.1:0-6651 GCA_040007015.1 Ferruginibacter sp.
CTAAGAAAACCGAATCGCATTTTGAATTTGTTAGATCGAGTAGCGGCTATTACATCTGATATCTGATTTTTTGATGTCTGATTTTTTTCAACCGTTGATTATTTGATTCACCATTAGCTGCTTATTCCCAGCAACGTACTCCCGGGCCCTGTGCGACAGCCAGGGACGTTGCGTAATACGGAGCAATATCTCGTTCATGAACCGCAACCCCCCGGCCCGGCTTAAGCTCGTTAGGAGACGTGGCCCGAATGGTCTTCTGTCCCGTCAGGGACAGCATATGGGTAGAAAATATTTTAAAGAATTTCTAAGCGTGCCGTAGGTACGCAATATGAATAACATCCTGATCACATAGCGTACCTACGGCACGCTTTTTATTCCGTAATCCATTTGCTACCGATATATTGTCCCTGACGGGACATCAGGAAAAAGCCATATCCTTTCCAGCAACGTCTCCCTCAATGAGCCTGCAGCATGGCCGAGGACGTTTCGATTAACAAGATGACTGAATACTTTTTATTGAAATTCACTTCCTCCATTTTCATGAAATTGTTAATGGGTAAATACCTTGCACACTTGTAAGGTCAAACTTTTGAGAGTAGGGAAGATTAAGAATAATCACATACCATTAATAAAATGCTCACCTCTTTAAATGATCAAACTAATGTAGAATAGTGTTATAGCAATTTGCTTTGTTAATCAACTTAGCTACTGGTGAAAAGTAAATATGATGAAGGTATGCAATTATTGATTTTTACCGGCATTAGTATAAGGACAGTGCAAGGAGTGGGCTTGTTTTGCACCTGAATCTTGCGCTGATGGCGCAATGTCCTCGGCTCAGCTTCACGTTCATTGAGAGACGTTGCAGGCAACTAGTTTTCCACTTTTCCACATTGTGAAAACTTAATGAATTATTGTAATCATGTAACTATTATATTGCATGATAATTGTAAACATTTAATGTTGTTAATAAAAAAGGAGCTTCAATCTAATGTAGATTGAAACTCCTTCAAAAGTTCTGAGAATTGGGCTTTTTACTAAGCAAATGAGGCTTTTCACCAAGCCAGGTGAACCTGGTCACCTTTCTTCCCTGAATTTTCTGTTTATCGGGTAACAAGTGGCAAAACGTATTATCCCGTCAACTTTTTTAAGCTCTTGCTTTGCAAGAGCTTTTTCAATTCAATTAAAAAATTTTATTAACATATGCCGTCCAATAAATTGAACGGCATATTTATTAATTATATTTGTACTCGTTAATTCTGCTTAACTACACCCCATACTATTTCCGCAATTCAAACATTTGTAGCAGGTTCCGCTTCGCATAGTGATATGCCCGCAGGTATTGCAGGCAGGTGCATCGCTCTGCATACTTTTAGCAGCGGCATTTACAGCATCCAGGCCATGGAATTGAGCAGCGCTCAAATTGTTCTTTACACTTTTTGACGACTGTACGTTACCAGCCGGGGAAGAACTTCCGATTACCCTTACTTCACTTAGCTCATGCACCCTGTTACCAATAGTAGGTGATGATTCATCCCAGGATTCATTTCCGAGGTTTTGCACTTCGGGTTTATCCAATACATGAACCAGGTCGTTCCTGCCCAGGTATTCATAGGCCATCGAACGAAAAATGAAATCAATGATAGACGTAGTGCTCTTGATATTCGGATGCTCTACCATACCCGATGGTTCAAAGCGGGTAAATACAAACTTTTCAACAAACTCTTCTAAAGGAACACCATATTGCAAACCAATAGAGATCGCGATGGCAAAGCAGTTCAGCATACTTCGCACGGTAGCTCCTTCTTTAGCCATGTCGATGAATATTTCACCAACCGTACCATCACCATATTCACCGGTACGAAGGAACAGCGCCTGCCCGTTGATCTTGGCCTTTTGTGTAAAGCCCCTACGCTTGGCCGGTAGTTTTTTCCGCTCTACTATTTTTGCAAGACGCCCTTTCAATATAGTATCAGGACTGTTTTGCATACGCTTGCTCACCTCATCCAATAATTCATCCACAGTAAGCTTGCTCATGTCAACTATGCGGGAGGATGCACTGTCCGATCCTATAACAATATTTTCTTCAGCAACAGCCGGATCATCCGCCTTCTTCTTTTTATCCGATTTATTGCTCAGCGGCTGTGATAATTTAGAACCATCACGGTAAAGCGCATTTGCTTTTAATCCCAATTCCCAACTCATGCGATAGCAATCAGCGATCTCTTCTTCCGTTGCCTCGTTTGGAAGGTTGATCGTTTTACTAATGGCTCCGCTTAAAAATGGTTGTGCCGCGGCCATCATACGGATATGACCATGCGCATGAATATAGCGTTCGCCTTTTTGTCCGCATTTGTTGGCACAATCAAATACCGGTAAATGCTCATCTTTTAAATATGGTGCGCCTTCCACGGTCATGGTACCGCATATGTAAATATTGGCAGCATCAATTTCATCATCTGTAAAGCCCAAAGCTTCCAGCAAGCTCCAGCTGAAGTCGTGGTATTGCTCAGGTTTAAATCCCATCCGTTGCAAGGTAGCTTCCCCGAATGTATACACATTGAATACAAATCCAATTTCAAAAGCGCTTCCCAAAGCAGCCTCCACTTTTACCAGTTCTTCTTTGGTAAACCCTTTTGCCAGTAAAGACTGCGTATTGATAAACGGTGCGCCTTCCAATGTTGCATGGCCCTTAGCATAGTTCACTATTTCTTCCAGTTCTTTTTCACCGTAATTTAAATTGCGCAATGCGGCTGGTACGCTTTGGTTGATGATCTTAAAATAACCACCGCCACTCAATTTTTTAAATTTCACCAATGCAAAATCGGGCTCTACGCCTGTAGTATCGCAATCCATTACGAGGCCAATGGTTCCGGTGGGGGCTATCACGGTGGTCTGCGCGTTGCGGTAACCATTCTTTTCGCCTAACTGAACTGCATCGTCCCATGCTTTGATGGCTGCTGTCAGTAAATAATCAGGGCAATACTTTGAATTGATACCCTGTGGTTTTATTTCAATTCCTTCATATGCTTCGGTTGCATCATAAGCCGCTGCGCGGTGATTTCGCATCACGCGAAGCATATGGACTTTATTGTCTTCGTATTTGGAAAACGCACCCAAAAAGCCAGCCATCTCCGCAGAAGTTTTATAAGCAATCCCCGTCATGATCGCGGTGATAGCGCCTGCTATCGCTCTTGCCGCTTCACTGTCGTAAGAAATGCCACTCACCATGAGCATGCTGCCCAGGTTAGCATATCCAAGCCCAAGGGTTCTGTAGTCGTAAGAAAGCTGCGCCACTTCTTTTGATGGAAACTGCGCCATTAATACGGAAATTTCCAATACTGCTGTCCACATACGGCAGGTATATTCAAACCCTTTTACATCAAAACTGTTATCGCTTTCTTCAAAGAAACGGCGAAGATTCACAGAGGCCAGGTTACAGGCGGTATTGTCGAGGAACATATACTCACTGCAAGGGTTAGACGCTCTTATAGGGCCGCCTTCCGGGCAGGTGTGCCATTCATTGATAGTGGTATCATATTGCGTACCCGGGTCAGCGCATTTCCACGCCGCATGGGTAATCTGTTGCCATAATTTAGCGGCCTTTACTTTTTTCATCACCCTTCCGTTACTTCTTCCTTTCAGTTCCCAATCACCGTCTTCATCCAATACTTTAAAGAAAGCGTTAGGGATGCGAACAGAATTGTTGCTGTTTTGCCCGCTAACGGTACGGTAGGCTTCCCCTTCATAATCACTTGGATAACCGGCAGCAATTAAAGCCGCTACTTTATCTTCTTCTTCTACTTTCCAGTTTACAAATTTTTCTATTTCTGGATGATCCAGGTCCAAACAAACCATTTTAGCTGCACGACGGGTAGTACCACCGCTTTTAATAGCAGCTGCCGCCCTGTCGCCAATTTTAAGAAAACTCATCAGGCCGCTGGAAGTACCGCCCCCACTTAATTTTTCTCCTTCACCACGTATGCTGCTGAAGTTGGTACCCACGCCACTTCCGTATTTAAATATCCTTGCTTCCCTAACCCAAAGATCCATTATACCACCTTCATTTACCAGGTCATCCTCCACACTCAAAATAAAACAGGCGTGCGGCTGGGGCCTTTCATAAGCCGAGGTTGATTTTTTTAGCTGCCCGTCAATGGCATCTACATAATAATGGCCCTGTGGCTTACCGGCAATTCCATACACTTCGTATAAGCCCGTATTAAACCATTGCGGGCTATTGGGTACACAGGACTGGTTGAGGATAGAGTATACCAACTCATCATAAAATACCTGCGCGTCATTCTCAGTTGCAAAATAATTGTATCGCTCACCCCATACCCTCCAGCAATATGCCATACGATGCGCCACCTGCTTTATGGTTGTTTCCCGCCCGCTTGAACCATCCGCCTGCGGTATTCCTGCTTTACGGAAATATTTTTGTGCCAATATATCAGTAGCGATCTGACTCCACTGTTTCGGTACCTCCACATTGTCCATTTGAAATACGATTTCACCGGAAGGATTTTTAATTACGGAAGTACGGTAATCGTACCCGAACATATCATAAGGCGATATGCCCTCTTTTGTAAACTGCCGGCTGAATTCCAAACCTTTTGCTGCGATTTTTTGTGTTGGCATAAAATAAAATAGATTAAATATGTGGATAGGTTAAGTAATCGTTAAGGATGAACGGAGAACGAAAATATTCATACTAAATGACTATTCCACGCTTTAAATATTAACAGGTGTGGACAAATATGGTGGATAATTTTTGAGAAGCAACGGTACAGGGCTTTTGGACAGTTTTTCTTTTTTTTAATAAAAAAATTGGATAAACCCCGTAGAAAATTTATCAAAAATTAAACCTGGTAGATTTTATTGATTTGTAAATGGTTTTCATTGTAGAAAATCCCAGTTTGCCTCAGCCATTCGACCATTTACTTAATAACAATTTTCCAATATATATTTTATAAATTATTCTATTTCAAAAAATTTGCCGCATCGGTAATCAACCAGAGAAATCTTCAAATTCCTTATAAACCGGTAGAAGTTTTAATATAATTTCCGGCAACACCGATTTTAAGGTTTGAAATTTACAGCTCATCCATCTCTTCAAAAATCATACCTGCAAAATCCAATGGCCATCGGATCAGGCATCCGATATTGGCATTACCTTTACCAGATGAGAGTTGTAATACAAAGGGTAACTAAGGCCAGCATAACCATCTGCAATAATATGAGAGCAGAAATTGAAAATGGACTATTGGTTTTAATTGGTATTGAAAATTCCGATACCGATGAAGATATAACCTGGCTAAGCAACAAAATTGTGAACCTCCGCATTTTTGATGATGAAAATAAAGTGCCCAATATTTCGGTAAAAGACGCCGCAGGGGATATATTATTGGTGAGCCAGTTTACACTGCAAGCCAGCACCCGCAAGGGAAACCGTCCTTCGTATATACGTGCCAGTAAGACAGAAGTGGCGATACCAATTTATGAAAAGATGATAGTGCAGTTGGAACAGGACCTGGGCAAGAAAATATGCACCGGGGAGTTTGGAGCGGATATGAAAGTAGCGCTGGTGAATGACGGTCCCGTGACGATAATTATTGACACGAAAAATCCGGGAATGTAAAAGAACCTGATTTTACCCCTTCAATAATTTCTAACCTTTGTTAAAACTGAAACATTTTTTTTAGCTGATAAGATAATCAGTAATTTTAATGAAACCAAATGATATGGGCTTAGGTTATGCTGATATAGAGTTAGTTAACCCTGGCTGATGAAACACTTTGCAGGGATGGATAACTGCCAAAGGAGAAAGTGCGATCCATGCCGATAAAAATAATGGCTGATTCCGGAGCGATAAGGCTTACAATTAACGAATCCATCAGAAGTCAGTTAGGTTTGAGGGTAAAGAGCGCAATGGAAGTATTGCCGGCAAATGGTTCAAAAAGAAAATCAGCTATAGCCGTACCCGTAATAATAAAATTTAAAGAAAGGGATTGTATTACGGATGCTTTTATGTTACCAAATAATGAGGAACCATTATTAGGTGCAGTGCCTTTAGAACTGATGGATTTGATTATTATACCATCAACACAAAAAATAGATTATAACCCGATGCATCCTGACAGACCCTTGTATTCTTTAAAATGGTTAAAGTAAAATTTTTAACCCATTCATTTTTTTGAACAAAACTTATGACCATTCAGCAGGCACAGCAAGACGTTGACCAGTGGATAAAGACCATTGGCGTAAGGTATTTCAGTGAACTCACTAATCTCGGAATATTGATGGAAGAAGTAGGAGAGCTATCCCGCCTGGTGGTACGAACCTATGGCGAGCAATCCTTTAAAGAAACCGATAAGGGAAAAGAATTAAGTGATGAAATGGCGGATGTACTTTGGGTGCTCATCTGTCTTGCTAACCAAACCGGTGTTGATTTAACAACCGCATTACAAAAAAATTTTGAGAAGAAGAATTTGAGAGATACAGAAAGGCACCATCAAAATGCGAAGTTGAAATGAGCAGCATCCCCGGTCGGCACCGAAGGTCAGACCGGGGGTGCTGCGAAGGATAGCACGAGGGAACTGCGAAGGTTAGAACGAGGGTGCTGAGAAGGTTAGCACGAGGGTGCTGCGAAGG
>JBDTVX010000326.1:0-6572 GCA_040007015.1 Ferruginibacter sp.
ATATCAGGCAGCTTATAGCTGCAATCACCCTGGAGGAAAAAGAAGAAATTAAGCGGTACAGCCTTGATAAGCAGCATACCCTTAAATCATTAAAGGCCGAAGGCCTGGCGCTGCATCCTATAGTTGTAACCCGTAAAATTTTTGGCTATGCCGATTACCCTGAAATCAGTTTTCGCATTCCATTTCCTGCGGAAACAAACCTGTTCAGGGACGGCGCCGCAATCGAATGTTTTTGTGCCGGCGGGGAACCGGTGAAGGGATTGCTCATTAACCTTGATGGCAAAACAGGGGAATTTCGTTTGTTTGCTCCCGATTTCCCCGACTGGATCGAAGAAGACAACGTAGGGATCAAACTGGCTCCGGACCAACGTACCACTACTATTATGAAAACGACATTGACTGGATTGGAGAACAACAAATTTTTGTGCAATCTTTTTGAGCAATTGCACTCCCGAAATATTCCTGCAGCACCTGTGCCTGCTCCTATTGAACTTACTATCAGTAACCAACTGTTAAATCAAAGTCAGCAGGAAGCTGTGGCGGCAATACTTCAAAATGAAGATATTGTTATTGTGCATGGCCCACCTGGTACGGGTAAAACCACTACATTGATAGAAGCCATTGCCCAACTGGTAAAGACCGGGGAGAAAATAGTAGTAAGCGCCCCGAGTAACACCGCAGTAGATAATATTGCCAGGGGGCTCATCAGGCAAAAATTACCAATACTCCGGGTGGGCAATAGCAGTAAGACAGATGAAGAGATTTTTTTGCATACTCCCGAAGGTAACCTCGCAAATGCAAAACAAGAAAAGGAGATAAAAGAACTTAGAAAAAGGGCAGAAGAATTTCGAAGGATGGCCTTGAAATACAAACGAAGCTTTGGTAAAGCAGAAAAGGAACAGCGAAATCTTTTATTCAGGGAAGTAAAAAATATCCGGGGAGATATAAAAAAGCTGCAGTTGTATAATGAAGAAAAATTATACAGGGAAGCGCAGGTGATATTGGGGACACCGATTGGGTTGTATGACGCCAGGATTAATAATATTAGCTTTCAAACTCTTGTGATCGATGAAGCCGGTCAATGTATCGAACCACTTGCGTGGTGCATTTTTCCGCTGGCTTCAAAATATGTCCTTGGGGGCGATCACCTGCAATTACCCCCGACAGTGCTGAGCCATGAAGCTGCATTAATGGGATTGGATACTTCTATTTTAGAAGTTTGTGTGCAGGCAGGCTGCAGCACCTTCCTGCTTAATACACAATACCGGATGCGGAAAGCCATTGCCGGTTTTTCCAGTGATTATTTTTATAAAGGGTTATTGCAAACTGCCACGCACCTTACCAATGATGGAGTACACATTACTTTTATTGATACAGCCGGATCGGGTTATAATGAAGTTCAGGGCAGCAACGGGATGAGTTTGCAAAATGCGGGTGAGCTACAGATCGTGCAAAAGCTTTTGCAAACTGATTCCATTGATCCATTCAGTGCCGTCTTTATCTCTCCTTATTCCGGGCAGGTAGCTGCTGCAAAAGATATATTGCCAAAACAAATGCGTATCAGTACAATTGACAGTTTCCAGGGGCAGGAAAAAGAAACTGTTGTTCTTTCATTGGTACGCAGCAATGATGATGGCGATATCGGTTTTCTGAAAGATTATCGCCGGATGAATGTCGCTATTACCCGTGCGAAAGAACAATTATTTGTGGTAGGAGATAGCGCGACTATTGGAACTGATCCTTTTTATAATGCCTTTATCACATACATTGAAAAATATGGAAATTATAGAACCGTTTGGGAGTTTGAAATGTAGACAGAATTTTATCTACCTGTAAAAAATAAAATTTAGCAATAGGCTTCATAATTATATGGCAGGCCGCCCTCCCTGCCGCGATTAAATTTACTTTTAGCGGTTTGAAGGATATATGATCACATCATTGACATACATCGGAAGATCTTTTTTTGCAACATCCAGCGCACTTACTATGCGTTTATTGAACATTTTGATATCATCACAGTTATTGCAGCTAAGCATTACTGCGGTTTTATGGAAATCAATTTTTCCACTTTCCTCAGGCTTTACCATAAAAGCCAGTTCGGATTCACTGCCATAAATATCGAAATCCGTTTCATTAAGTCTCAGTAATTCTTTTATGGCCATTCCCTGGTACATGCCATTTTGAAATTGCCATTCGTTGTTTCCTACGATACCATTATTTTTTTCTGCGCCGGCTGTTGGTAACACGTGAGGTATAAGTACATAGGCAAGATTATTAAGATTATTTTCATCGCCCCACACAAAAACAACCTGGTATCTTGTACCGCTAAATAAGACAGAACACTTCCGTAATTCTGTTTCGGTAAGATAGTACATATCCTTTTTTACATTCGGTTCGCCAAAAAAGCTTACCAGTAATTCATGCGAATCAAATTGAAGCAGGTCTTCCGCATACTTCACAACTGAAGGAACTTTTTTTACTTTTAATTTAAAAACATACTGTGTAAGGTTATTCTGGGTTTCTGTTGTAGCCTGCACAGCTACATTACCTTTTTGAAAAAGTACGGAAGGCTCCTTGCTAATATCTTTTTTATCATCATAAAAAAAGCCGGACTTTATTAAATTTTGTCGTCCATCCTGGTATTCTTTGGCTGATGAAGTGTAAAAGGTAAAATATTTTGAATCGCCCCTTAAATAAATATCAATCGTCCTTTCCGGCCCTGTGGTAATATCTTTATTGGCTTTAATTTTTGCCATAAAGCTTGCCTCGATTGTATCACCATCCAACTTACGTTTGAAGAGGGCAAAACCTTTTTTATTCATAAAATGGCCGATGTTCTTCGACGGCAGCGTAGACAGGTTAACGAGGTCATCAATATCAAATGACTGGCTTTGCGTTATACCATTGGCAAAAATTTGCAGAATGAGTATTATTAGTATTCTCTTCATCAGTTATCTTGTTGTTAATCAAAATTGGCTGTTTAAAGGAATCAGGAAAGGGTTGTCAGAAGCCAGCTGAGAAGCCGGATTTGTGAGAATAGTCCGCAATGATACTACTTTTTTTCAGAAATCCAAAGCGCCGCAATTTATTTTTTTGAAAAAAGATCGGCTATACACTGTTTTCATTGAGCTATCTTTTAGTTACAAGAAAGAAAATTTGTGCAGGCATCTTATGCAAACGGTCATAATCTTTGCATCAACCGGCATTAAAAAATTTATTTGAAAAACTGAAAATTCAAAATTGTTTTCCAATAAAAAGCACGCAGGATTAAACAGCCTGCAAAACTATCAGCGCTCTTATTTCATGGCAGGTCATTTAATGAAAATAGGAATACCTCTCCTGGAAAGATGTATTATATATGCATATAAGCAATACAGATTAGCTACATAATACATTGGTATGCATTTTATATCCATCCTCACATTCTTATTGTAGTTTAACAGCCACTTGCTGTATCAACTAACCTATGCGGTAAAAAATCATATCCCGGGTTTCACAGAGGCCTCAGTAAAAAAAAGAATATTTTATATGGCTTACTATTTTATCTTTATAAGTGTAAATCTTACACCCGGGAATATTGGGTGCAATCCAAATTGTCGCAACACTCAAATCATTAAATTTATCCAATAGCTAATAACGCTCAATATTAAGAAGAGTTGTTCCCCTTTAGGGGTTAGGGGCAAGAGCGACAAATTGGAATACACCCGGGAATATTCAGTATAAGAACTTGTGTAATTTTATGGATTAGCTTGACAGAGATAAAAGATACCAATTAAAAAATTTTACTCTAATCCAAAAAATTAATGACAGCAGAACATCAGCGCCTCGCCGATAATCTACCAAAAAATGTACCGCTGGAGCAATGGGGGCCTTACCTGAGTGAACGCCAGTGGGGAACAGTACGCGAAGACTATGGCCATTTGGGAGATGCATGGAATTACTTTCCTTATGAGCAGTCACACTACAGGACTTACATTTGGGGTGAAGATGGTCTTGCCGGTATCTCAGACTTATTTCAAAATCTTTGTTTTGCAATCGCCTTATGGAACCGCAAAGATCCCATACTTAAAGAACGTCTTTTCGGGCTCGGCAATACCGAGGGCAATCATGGGGAAGATGTAAAAGAATTGTACTACTACCTTGACAATATTCCTACACATTATTACATGGAATATTTATACAAGTATCCGCAACAGGAATTTCCATATGAAGATATCAAACGTGAAAACCGCCAACGCTCAGAAGAAGATCCTGAATATGAGATCCTGGATACAGGGGTTTTTGATAACAATGAATATTTTGATGTATCAGTAACATATGCCAAGGAAGATTCCCAGGATATTTATATCAGGATAAATATCCACAATCGCTATACAGAAAGCGCAGGTATAACTGTATTACCCACCTTATGGTTTTATAATCGACAGAGCAATCAAAACCTTTCAGAAAAGCCAATTATCACGGACTACAATAAAACAACGGTAAAAGCTACACATCAGCGGCTGGGTACCTACTATTTATATTTTCCGCGAACCAGGGCTACGTTCTATACCGAGAATGAAACCAATACAGAAAAAGTTTCGGGCATCCCAAATAAAACACCGTTTGTAAAGGATGCATTTCACGATGGCATCATCCGAAAAAAGAATGTAAAGTCGCTTCGAAAAAGTACTTCCGGTACAAAGTTTGCGCCTATCTATAATTACAGTATTAATGGGGGCGAATCAGTAACCCTTTACCTGCGCCTTACGAAAAAAGAACTTGTCAATCCCTTTGAAGAAGGGTTTGAAAATATATTTGTGGCCCGTAAAGCTGAGGCAGATGAATTCTACAATGCTATTTTGCCTCAAAATATATCTCCGGGATTTAAAAATATACAACGCCAGGCGCTTGCCGGCATATTGTGGAGCAAACAGTTTTATCATTATGATGTTGAAAGGTGGCTTAACACGAGTGACGGTATTACACCGGTTAATACCGGTAAGCTTACCGGCCGAAATCATGATTGGAAACATCTGAAAAATCAGAACATTATCTTAATGCCTGATAAATGGGAGTATCCCTGGTATGCCGCATGGGATCTTGCCTTTCATTGTATACCAATGGCCATACTTGATCCGGGGTTTGCTAAAAACCAATTGTTACTGATCATGAGGGAATGGTATATGAAACCCGATGGTCAGTTACCGGCATATGAATGGCATTTCAGTGATGTAAATCCGCCCGTGCAGGCATGGGCAGCCTTGCAGGTTTTCCGGATAGAAAAATCAATGACGGGTAAAGCAGATATATCTTTCTTAAAAAGGATATTTCATAAGCTCATTATAAATTTTACCTGGTGGATCAACAGGAAAGATGCCAGCGGTAATAATATATTCCAGGGAGGATTTCTTGGCCTTGATAATATTGGTGTGTTTAACAGGAGTATTGAGATGCCGGGAGACCATCGGCTGGAACAGGCTGACGGAACAAGCTGGATGGGAATGTATGCACTCAATATGATGGATATGGCATTGGAAATCGCCATGATTGACGAGACGTTTGAAGATGCAGCGACCAAATTTTTTGAACATTTTGTGTTGATCGCCGAAGCGCTTAACCTACATGGCCTGTGGAACGATACGGATAAGTTTTTTTATGACGTCCTTTCAAAATCTGGAGCCAACCCGATCCACTTACGCATTCAGTCCATTGTTGGAATTACAACCTTATTTGCAGTTTCCATCATTCCAAAGCAGGTGCGTGATAACCTTTCCGATTTTAGAAAAAGGATTGCCTGGTATGAACGGTATCGCCGCAAAAACAACAAGTTTTGGCCCAATGAAGAACTTACGGATGGCGAGAAGATCTTATTATCCCTTGTACAACAGGATAGACTGAAAAACATATTGGAACATTTGCTGAATGAAGATGAATTTCTTTCACCAGGGGGTATAAGGGCTTTATCAAAGTATCATGAAAAAAATCCTTACGCTGTTACCATAGATCATATTGAATACAGTATTAAATATGACCCGGGAGATTCTACGTCAAATTTTTTTGGTGGCAATTCCAATTGGCGAGGCCCTGTATGGATACCCATAAACTACATCCTTATTCAATCGATCCGCAAGTACGGAGAGTTTTATGGAGATGATTTATTGGTAGAATGTCCCACCGGCTCGGGCAACAAAATGAATCTTAAACAAGTTGCCGATGAATTGTCGGAAAGAGTCATAAGTCTTTTTAAGAATGAGGAAGATGGAACACGCAGGATATATGGTAAGCACAATTGGTTTTATCAACAGCCTGGCAATGAACATCTGGTTTTGTTCTATGAATATTTTCACGGGGACGATGGCCATGGGCTTGGAGCAAGCCACCAGACAGGGTGGACTTCGCTGGTGGCACAATTAATAAGTGAACTGAATAGATAGGAACCTGTGCGTTAACTTCCTTACTGGCAATTTTTTTACAGCCATAAGTTTCAGGTGCCGCCATTGCCGGATGGCTAAATTTTTACAAAAATTTGCAGGCATTTCCACCAGCATCCTACTTTTTTCAGTGTGCACTTTGCATTTTCCCGGTATATA
>JBDTVX010000327.1:0-6572 GCA_040007015.1 Ferruginibacter sp.
TTTCCAAACGGTTTTGGCATTTTCTGTGAGTACAACCGATAATTCATCCCACTCACCCGGCCTGGACAATAATTTCTCCACCAGCACTTTTGCATAAATTGAGCCACTTGCCCCCGTGATGGCGATAACAATTTTATTCATTACTTTTAATTAAATTAGGTCTAAGCTAAACAAATATTGTATGCAAAAGGTTACGCGTTTTTTTCTCTCTTCCATTATATTTTTCTCTCTTACTTCATTTATGATGACAGGAAAGGAAAAAATACAATGGTTAAGTATTGCGGAAATGCAGGCCGCTTATAGTAAAAATCCAAAACCCATATTGGTGGATGTGTATACCAGCTGGTGTGGATGGTGTAAAGTAATGGATCAGCAAACGTATAGCAATGCAAAAGTAGCCGCTTATATCAATGAAAAATATTATGCTGTTAAATTTGACGCTGAAAGCAGGGATTCCGTGGAATGGAATGGAAAGAAATATGGGTATGATGCGCAAAGCAGGATGAATGATATGGCCGTATACCTGCTTCAGGGGCAGATGAGTTTTCCTACCACGGTATTTTTAATCGCGCCCGATTCAAAACCTGCACCTTTGCAAGGTTATTTAAAGCCCAAAGAAATAGAATCGCCTCTTAAATTTTTTGGCGAAGGGGCCTATAAAACCAAAAATTTCCCGGAATATCTGAAGGGTTTTAATGCCAGTTGGTAAATGAAATGAGTGATGAGTAAGGAGTGATGAGCAAGGAGTGATGAGTAATCAGTTGGGGCATTATCCTCTCTGCTCATCACAGGTCAATGGTCAATCGTCAATGGTCAATATTCAATGGTCAATAGTCAATTGTAATTTCCATTCTTAATGGCAGTAGCGGCACCCAAACTTCAGCGAAGCTTAGGACTCTTTCAATCTACGGTACTCAACATGATCGACATGGTGGGTATTGGCCCTTTTGTAACTTTACCTATTGTAATGGGTTTAATGGGAGGGATGTTTTTATATGCCTGGATAGCAGGCGCCATTCTTTCGTTGATTGATGCAATGATCTGGAGCGAACTGGGTGCCGCTTTTCCCCTGGCCGGAGGCAGCTATAATTTTTTGAAAGAAGCCTATGGGAAAAAGGGCCCCGGCAGGATGATGAGTTTTTTATATGTCTGGCAAACAGTGATACAGGCCCCGCTGGTTGCGGCTTCCGCGGCAATTGGGTTCTCACAATACCTGGGCTACCTGGTACATTTAAATGAATGGCAGGCAAAAGCGGTATCCGTTGCAGTTATTATCTTTATTACCTTTTTACTGTACCGTAAAATAGACAGCATTGGAAAGATCGGAGTGCTGCTTTGGACAGGTGTGCTGCTCACGCTGGGATGGATCATCCTGGGTGGAATTGCAAACGGGAACTTCCTTCAGCCGCTTAAAAATATCAATACTGATTTTAGCTGGGGGCATTTATTCTCTTTTGTATTTGGACAGGCATGTGTAAAGACCATCTACAGTTATTTGGGATATTACAATGTGTGCCACCTGGGAAGTGAGATAAAGAACCCCGGTAAAAACATTCCGGCAAGTATGTTCATTTCAGTAATAGGGATTGGGATATTGTATATTGCGATGAATATGAGTGTAAGCAGTGTAATCCCCTGGCAGGAAATAAAACAGTGGCAGGATAGTGGTCAGAATAATTTTGTTGTAAGCACCTTCTTTGAAAGATTGTATGGTACTACCGCGGCAAAGGTTGCAACGCTGATGATATTATGGGTGGCACTGGCTTCTTTATTCGCTGTGATGCTGGGCTACTCAAGGGTTCCTTATGCCGCCGCTGTGGATGGGGCCTTTTTTAAAATATTTGGCAAACTACATCCTACTAAAAATTTCCCCTATGTTTCACTGCTGGTATTGGCAGGTTTTGCCCTGGTATTTAGCGTGTTGTTTAAAATGAAGCACGTAATTGACGGGATACTGGCGATGCGCATCATAGTACAGTTTATAGGACAGGCCGTAGGGGTAACGTTATTGCGTAAACGAAACGGGACGAAGGGACTACCTTTCAAAATGCCCCTGTATCCGTTGCCGGTGATACTGGCGATAATAATGTGGTTATTCGTTTTTTATGCAACGGGCCTTACCATCATTGTTTCCTTTTTCCTGGTTTTAGGCAGCGGGTTGGCCATGTATTTAATTCTTTCCAAAATTCAAAAACAATGGCCTTTTAAAAATCAACAGGATGATGGCCCGGAGGAAGAAATAAAGCTGTTTGGAAAATAAGCCGGTTGCATCTTTACAAAACATCATTGGTAATCAGGTATCGCCCGGTGAATAAATAGATCAAAACAGCGCCGGTAAGTTCAATATTAAGTTTTAAAGTTTTCATGGTATATAATTTTTATAGATGAAACAGCAATGCTATAAATTATTTTCTTTTGATAGTAAAAAAATTTGTTAAAAGTTTGTAAATAAGCTGCTACAAAATAAAGCGGTTAAAAGTACGTTAATTTGAAAATGCCAAACCAACAGTCACTTTTCATATAATTACCTTGCGTTTAAATATTCTTCATGCAAATGTTCGCCTTCATTTTTTTATCACTTTTTACGGTATCGGCACCAGGTTGGCTAACCAATTTTGAAGAGGCTGAAAAGTTTGCCGTGGAAAAACACGAGTTGATACTATTAAATTTTTCAGGATCTGATTGGTGCGGACCCTGCATGCGCTTAAAAAAGGAAATATTTGAAACTAAAATATTTGAGGATTTTGCTTCGTCAAGCCTGGTATTGGTAAATGCGGATTTTCCGAGAAGCAATAAAAATAAATTGAATAAGGAACAGGTAAGTCGTAATGAAGCGCTTGCGGATAGGTATAATTCCAGGGGTAGATTTCCATTTACATTGCTGTTGGATGCAGAAGGTAAAGTACTTAGAGCGTGGGATGGTTTACCGGACTCCGGGGCGGATCAATTTGTACAACAGTTAAAAGTAGTTTGCGATGCCCATCATTGATACCGATACCATATCGCCCACTATTTTTAAACGGGTACTTAAGTTAATGGGTAATCGATTTGAAATAAGTGTAGTGGCTTCAGAAGAGGAAGATGCATGGGCTAATAACTGTATTGAGACAGCTATCGGAGAAATACAGCGAATCGAAAGATTACTCACCACTTATAATGAAAACAGCCAGACCAGTCTTGTTAACCGGTATGCAGGCATTGCGGTCGTAAAGGTTGATAAAGAATTTATTGACATCATAAACCGGTCAAAAAAAATATCAGAGATCACACAGGGAGCTTTTGATATCAGCTATGGTTCCATCGACAAGCGGTTGTGGAATTTTGATAAAAATATGACCGCATTGCCCGATGCAAAAACCGCCAAAAAATTAGTAAGGCTGATCAATTATAAAAATGTGATCACCGATTCTGAACACGGCACTGTGTTTTTAAAGGAGAAAGGAATGCGTATAGGTTTTGGCGGCATTGGCAAAGGGTATGCTGCAGAACGGGCAAAATACATCCTGAAACAAAATGGCGTGAACAGTGGTATTGTAAACGCCGCGGGCGATCTTACAACCTGGGGTTTTCAGCCGGATGGAAAGCCGTGGACAATTGGTATTGCAAACCCGGACGCGGTTCAATATCCGTTTTCCTGGCTCAATATCACTGATATGTCGGTTGCAACTTCCGGCAATTACGAGAAGTTTGTAACAATAGCGGGTAAAAAATATTCCCATACAATTGATCCCCGGACCGGGTTGCCGGTGCATGGGATAAAAAGCGTCACCATTATTGGTCCCAATGCTGAGATCGCGGATGCAATGGCAACACCTGTAATGATCATGGGTATAAAAGTTGGGTTAGGTATGATCAACCAGGTAAAAGGCATCGCCTGCATCATCATTGATGAAAAGGATACCATTTATACTTCTTCAAATATTAATATTTTATGACTCTAAAAAGAATGGTGAGCCTGTTCGCAATTCCACTTGCAATACCCGTCTTAATCAGTTCCTGCGCCACTGTAAAGGAATATCAAAAGGGCAAATTGAACGATGCCGAAATGGTATTGGGCACCCGCAAAATTCAAAAAACAGAAATGAGTTTTCAATCCTACCGCGAAGGAGCATCCGGTGCAAACGGAGGCAAAACGGGTGGGGGATGTGGATGCAATTAGTAATGAGTGATGTAACGCGCGTCTAACTCATTATTCATTCATCATTTATCATCATTCATTATTCATCACTCATCACTTTCTCCATTAATAAATGAAAAAGATCTGTTTAGTTTTAGCTGGCCTGTATCTAAACCTGTTGGCCGGGTTTGCACAATCCGCCACACCACCGGATTCCACACAATACAAAAGCCGCAAATTAACACTGGAAGAAATAAACCTCGTGAGTAGTTATTATCACCAGGACGGAAATAATTCTTCGGTGACCGGTGGTATCGGCAGTGAAAAATTAACCGATTTTGCAAATATTATTGATGTAAAATTTGCGAAATATGATAAACGTTACCACAAGCATTCATTTACTTTTGAAGCAGGAATTGATAGCTATACTTCAGCATCTTCCGATCAGATTGATTCAAAAGCAAATTCTTCCGCATCATCACATGATATCCGAATTTATCCATCGCTTTCATGGTCGGTTGAGAATGAAATAAAGGGAACCGGTTTTGGATTAAATGTATCCGCATCTACAGAATTTGATTATAAATCATTTGGATTTGGAGCCAGCTTTTCAAAAAAATCAAAAAATAACAATCGCGAATTTGGAATAAAGGCACAGGCTTATCTTGATAAGGTGTCTTTAATTTTACCGGTAGAATTACGGACGGGCAGCGTTGCCGGCCAGGAGGATGACCATCATTATCCTGCCACTCCAAGAAATTCATTGAGTGGTTCACTCTCTTACTCCCAGGTGGTAAATCAAAAGCTGCAATTATTATTTTTACTCGATCTCGCCTGGCAAAACGGCTATTTGGGATTACCTTTTCACCGGGTTTATTTTAATGACAATACCCTTAAGGCGGAGTCTTTACCGGGTACACGTTTCAAGATACCTATTGGCGTACGTGCCAATTATTTTTTAGGAGATAAGATCGTCATTCGATCTTTCTACCGGTATTATCATGATGATTGGGGAATTACCGCGCATACCGCTGATATTGAAACCGCGATTAAGATAACGCCCTTTTTTTCCGTAGCGCCATTTTACAGGTACTATCATCAAACTGCAGCAAAATATTTTTCGCCGTACCAGGCCCATACCGCCGCGGATCCTTATTTTACCAGCAATTACGATCTTTCGAAATTTGAAAGCCATTTTGTTGGCGCCGGGTTCAGGGCGGCGCCCCCAAAAGGCGTACTGGGGAATTCGCATTTTAGCATGATTGAAATCCGTTACGGCCACTATATGCGAAGTAATAATTTCAATTCGAATATTATAAGCCTGAATTTAAAGTTTAAATAAATTTGATGTAGCAAATTATTTTTGGACAAGTTCTAATTAACACCGGGCTTGTAAAACTATCATGAAACATCGTTTCTTAAACCACTGCCGGGTTTTGCAACCGCCGGAAGGGTTGTAACAGTTCAATAAGATTTGTTTGCAGCGATGATTTCACACAAACTTTTTCATGCCCAGGCACTGATCACGCTCTTTTTTATCAAGCCGTTCAATTGCATAACGCAGGGCTTTTGTTTGACGGGCTTTGCAATCTCCTTGCTGTGTTGATTTTTGCCTGGGCAGGATTATTTTTGTTCATACGCTTGAGAAATGTTGAAATACAAAATGGTCAAATTTTTTCCAGTAGGCAGTTTGACAAAACAGGCATAGTTTCAAAAGTTAGCATTTAGGTGTTTGGCGGGTATTCCTATTATGAACCGCATTGAGTCATTTATTTTTTACTCCTTTATTCGTTTTCCTGGTTTTCACAGGCCGTTTTAAGATCATGGGTTTTGGTCTTGCATGACGCGGTTGGTAAACCCCAAGCTTTCCTCCGCCTGGTAATGTCAATTGTGTGAGTAATCCCCAACCCTGATCTTGAACAGCACTGCATACGATATTACTTTTCATCATTTCCCGGGTAAATAATTCAATGTCTTCACACATTAAATAAAACTCATGCACGTTATTATCAGGTGAAGGATGGATTGCGACTTCAGATGGTGGTAAACCGAAGATGAGCCAACCGTCACCCACATCTACATTTGCCAATTGAAGTATATCATTAAAAAAAGTACGATCTGCTTTGGGATCAGTACTATAAATAATGGAGTGTGCACCGATAATCATATAACGTAAGTTTAAAATATTTTAAGGGTTGGTCAATGCTGCCAGACAGGTATAGCATGCCACGATTTGCATAATTAAAAATAACCAATTGAGGTAATAAAACAAAATGGCTGATGAGCGTAATAAAATTTAAAATTGACTCGCATCAACTCCGCGTCAATAAAAGCCCAATATCGGTATGACGCTGAAGAACGCCCCGCCGCGGCGGGGACGATGATGCCATGAAAACTTCTTGCCCGTCCCCCCCCCAAAATTGTTACACAAAAGTTGAAATGCCATATTGAAAAT